>JBMYOA010000010.1:0-21096 GCA_049598825.1 Opitutales bacterium
GGAGTCCTTTGCCAAGATGCCCCTGATAGTTGCCTCCGATTATTTCATGATCCCAGTCAGTCCATTCTTCGTGCCCAACTGGCAAGGTTTCTTTCCTCAATTGAAAGGCATGGGAAGCTGTGCGAATACCTATTACCGGTTTACCCTTTTTGATATGTTGTCTGACCATATTCATGACATTTTTATCAAATGCCCTTCGTCTCACGCTAATAAATAAAAGGTCGGCTCCTTTGATTTCTTGTGCGTTCCTAAGGATGTGCCTACCATTACCCTCTTTATCAGCTTGGCAATATTGAATGTGATAATCCTCATCAAGGTGTGATTTTGCAAAGCGGGGCAGGGTCTCTTCCGTTCCGTATTCACGCTCCGCGATTAAAAAGGTTATCTTTGGTTTTTGATCATTAGAATAAACGACCAAGGCAGGAAAAAGAAATAAAAGAGGAATACAAAACCATTTCATAAATTAATGAAGTATGTTGCTTCATTTTTTGAGTCGAGCCGTAACGTGGTAAAAATTTATGTAATGATGGATGGATAATTGTCCGGGAGGTAATTCCCTAACACCTTTTTTGGCATATTTTTAGGAACACTTTTCAGTTTCTTTTATACTTAAGTCAAAAAAGGATATGGTGTGGTCATTGATATGTATTCCAATATTTTCATCCAAAGCTATACTTCCTACAACCTTCATTCTATTCATTACTATTCAATGCATTTCCCAATTGAATTTATGCCTAGAGGTAAAATCCAGATCTTGATTTTATAGAACTTTACTACTCGACTTTATGATAACTCTAATTCTAAATATCAAATTCATTTGATATATCAAAATTATCTGTTTCTGGTTTTTCTGATTTAACTCAATCGAAATCTCTTCATTCTAAAAATTTATGCCCTTTTCATTACTTAATAAAGTTGCTCTAGTAACTGGAAGCAGTCGTGGACTTGGACGTGGGATTGCTTTGGCTTTAGGTAAAGCCGGAGCCAAGGTATGCTTAAATTATCTTAATAATTCGGAAGCTGCTGAAGGAACGCTTACCAAACTTCGCGAGGAAGGTATTCATGCCGCCATGTTCCGTGCAGACGCATCAGATAAGGAACAGGTTGAGTCGATGATTGAAGCGATTGAAGAGAAGTTTGGCTCATTGGACATTCTCGTACCTAATGCCACGCCCGATCAGCCTCAAAAACCAATCGAGGAGTATGATGCTGACTTCTATCGGCAAATGTATGATTTTTTTGTAGTAAGCCCTTTTCATCTGGCAAAAGCTGTTTTGCCAGGAATGAAAAAAAGAAAAAGTGGGAGAATAATAAATATTACCAGTGAAGTCTTTCACAGTAGTGTTCCAGAATTTAGTGCCTATGTTGCCGCCAAGGGTGGGCAAATTGGTTGGAGCCGAAGTATGGCCAGCGAGTTGGCTTCTTTTGGAATTACCGTTAACACGGTTGCCCCGGGATGGATTCCCACGGAGCGTCATGAAAATGATTCAGAAGAGGTTAAGAATGAATATTTGAAAACCATCCCGCTTGGTCGATGGGGTACACCTGAAGATGTTGGAAATGCAGTGGTGTATTACTCGTCTGATGAAGCATCTTTTGTCACTGGACAAACTTTATGCGTGAATGGTGGACGTACTCCGTGGTAGAACAATTTTAAAATGAACCCTATCCTTAACTCTATTATGAAGAAGATTGTAAAAATTATCCTAGCTGTTTCATGCATCCCTTTGATTTATTTTGCCGGTTGTTCCGGTGCAAACGAAGTAGATGACGGAAATTCCACGAAAGTAATAAATGCATCCACTACTTTTGCTTATGTCACAAACGGAGTGGATCCTTTTTGGGATTTATGTGCGGCAGGTGTCAGAATTGCCGAAGAGGAACTGGGTATTTCATGCGAGGTGCTTATGCCTCCGAAAGGCGTTGTCGATCAGAAGAGAATGATGGAAACTTTATTGGCCAAAGGCATTGATGGAATTGCCGTTAGTCCAATTGATGCGGAGAACCAAACGCCTTTTCTTAATGAGGTAGCCAAAAATACAATTCTGATCACTCAGGACGCAGATGCCCCGATGAGCGATCGTTTAGTATATATTGGAGCCAATAACTACAAAGCCGGGCGTGCGTTGGGTAAATTAGTCAAGGATGCCATTCCAGAGGGAGGTGAAGTGATGCTTTTTGTTGGAAGATTGGAGCAATTGAATGCCAGGCAGAGAAGACAAGGAGTTATCGATGAATTACTCGATCGACCCGCACAGGAACTTGCTGATGTTAAGTACGACCCGGTTGACGCCACAAACCTGACAAGTGAAGGATCCAAGTATGTTGTTCTGGATACAAGAACTGATAATTTCGACAAAGCCAAGGCCAAGAGTAATGCTGAGGATGCAATGACGAAATATAAAGACCTTAAATGTATGGTTGGCCTTTTTGCCTACAATCCGCCTGCCTGCATTGATGCTATCAAGGAGGCAGACAAACTTGGATCGATTAAAATTTGTGGCTTTGACGAGCAGGATGCGCTTTTACAGGCAATTACCGACGGGCATGCTTATGGAACTATTAGTCAGTTGCCATGGGAGTATGGATACGAATCCATCATGATGCTCAAGGACATATATGAAGGAAAAATGCCGGAAAAAGAATATGTGGAAAAGACCTTTGCTGCGGTAACTCAGGAAAATGTGGCTGAATTTTGGGCCAAGAAGAAAGAGATGGCAGAATTGGGAAAGTCCAAATAAATGGGGGAAAATCTTCCACCTTTGCTCGAAGTTAAGGGACTGACCAAAAGTTTCCCCGGAGTTCTTGCTTTACGGGGAGTCTCACTCCATTTGAAGAAAGGGGAGGTTCTGTCATTAATTGGTGAAAATGGAGCCGGAAAGAGCACATTAATGAAAATCCTTGCCGGGGTTCAACCGGCTGATTCAGGAGAGTATTTGATTGAAGGTGGTCCGGTGAATTTTCAAAATGTGCGGGATGCAATGAATCGGGGAATAGCTTTAATTCACCAGGAACTAAATCTTGCATCAAATTTGGATTTGGCCGCTAACATCTTCCTCGGTCGTGAACCTAATAAGAAGGGAATTATTCAGGACAATGAAATACGGGAGGAAGCAACGAAATATTTGCAACGGGTCGGACTCGACCTGCCAACCGATACGATTACAGGAACTCTTCCCATCGGGAAACAACAGCTTGTTGAAATTGCCAAAGCTCTTTCCTGTGATGCTCGGGTGCTGATCATGGACGAGCCGACCAGTAGTTTATCCCAAAAGGAAACCGAAACCTTGTTCGAGGTGGTCAAAGATCTAAAGAATCAGGGAATCAGTGTCATTTATATTTCGCACCGTTTGGGCGAAGTTATTGAATTGTCCGATCGGGTTACGGTCTTTCGGGACGGTGAAAATGCCGGTGATTTAGCAAAAGAAGAAATCAATCATGAAAATATGGTCAGGTTGATGGTCGGCCGCGATTTGAGTGAGTTTTACGACCGTCAAATTCATCAGCCAGGAAAAACAGTTTTGCAGGCCCGGGAAATAATCTCACCTGCTTATTCTACTATACCTGTTTCATTTGAGGTTCGAGCTGGAGAAATTGTTGGGATAGCCGGTTTGGTTGGTGCCGGGAGAACAGAACTTTTACAGACAATCTTTGGTGTTACTCCTGCTTTGGATGGCGAGCTTGAACTGGATGGTAAGTCGTTTCGCCCCCAATGTCCGGCGGATGCAATAAATGCTGGAATTGCCCTGGCACCTGAAGATCGTAAACAACATGGCTTGGTCTTGCCAATGACTGTAAGAGAGAATTCAAGCTTACCAAGCTTGGAAAGGGATCAAACAAAAGGATTTCTCAACCATGAGGCAGAACTTAAAATTTCGGAAAAAGCGGTCGAACAGATGCAAATCAAAACTCCTTCCATTGAACAAATTGCTCGTTTTCTTTCAGGAGGAAATCAGCAAAAGATTGTTCTGGGAAAGTGGTTGGCGATGAATCCGAAACTATTGATGTTGGATGAACCCACCCGCGGAATCGATGTGGGAGCAAAGCGAGAAATCTATAAACTTATGGAAAAACTGGCGGGAGAAGGGATGGCGATTCTTTTTGTTTCCAGTGAAATGGAAGAAGTTCTGGGTATGGCAGATCGTGCATATATCATGCACGAAGGGAAAATCTCCGGTGAACTTGATCGCAATGAACTTTCGGAGGAATCAATTATGAACCTCGCAACTGGTGGAGAAAAGACTGCCGCCTAAATGAATAACTTATGAAAAAGAACATTATTGGAATCTTTGCTCTTTTGGTGGTTATTTTTGTCATCACGGCAATAATTAATCCCAAATTTTTGAATGCTTACAACATGCAAAACTTGATTAAGTGGTCCAGTCTGTACGCTGTGATGAGCATTGGCGTAGCCATGGTTATCATAACGGGCGGGATTGATTTATCTATTGGTTCCGTAGTCGGGTTGGTAGCGGTGGTCTTGGCTTTTTGTCTTAAAATTCATGGACTGGACCCATGGGTTTCGATTGGAATAACCTTGGGGCTGTCTCTGCTGATTGGGCTTGTTCATGGTTTGCTTGTTACTAAGGCAGGGATTCAACCTTTTGTGGTTACCTTATGTGGCCTTCTTGTTTACAGGAGCATGGGCCGCTGGATTACCGATAATCAGTCAGTGGGACCAGTTCCGCTTGAAGGAGATAAAGGGTATGTGAACCTGGAAGAAATTTTGGGACTGGATTTTATTTTCAGTGGAAAAATTCCTTTGGGTGACTCTTTTAATTTACCAACGCCTTTTATATTTTTAGTAGTTCTTGGAATAGCTGGGGCTGTATTTTTAAGAAAAACCATTTGGGGTAGGTATTTGTATGCTCTGGGTAACAATGAGGACGGAGCAAAATACAGCGGTATCAATACCGATAAGATGAAGATCATTGCTTATGTCCTCTGTTCTTTTTGTGCGGGTTTAGCGGGACTGCTTTTTGCCTTTGAATTGGACTCAGTACAGCCGGCTCAAACCGGGGAGTTTTACGAGTTGTATGCCATAGCTGCCGCAGTGTTAGGCGGTTGTAGCCTGCGTGGAGGAGAGGGGTCTATCCTTGGGGTTGTGATTGCAGCGGCAGTGATCCGCTTGATCTATAATTCGATCAACATGGTAGGTATATCCACTCATTTAGAATTTGGGATTTTAGGAATGGTAATTCTTTTTGGGGTAATTGGTGATGAAGTGCTCAAAAAGACCATGGCTAAAAAACAGTTATCTGCTCGCTAAATCAACTATCCCGGAGGGTTAGTCCACCAACTAAATTTAGTAAATAAATAAGTCCACAAATATGCTTTCTCCTATTAATCAATTTCTTGTTTCAAATGGTCTGTATATAAAAGAAAACCCGTGCATCAGTCCTGACTTTTGTCTGAATTGGGAAGAGCTTAAAGACTCTATTGAAACGGGAGATTTCAAACGACATCTGAAAAGCGAATTTTCCTCCGGGAAGGGAAATTGGGTTTTAATCGAAAATGAGAAGGGTGACCATGCTTGGGAATTTCACGGAAACCCTGACGATTCAGGAATACAACACCTAAGTGAAGGGGCTGAACTTGGCGGTAAATGGTATTTCCCTGCGACTTATTCAAATCTTATCGGGATGAAGAACTTGATGTTGGAAAATGATTCATCCTGTACCGTTTTTCCCAGAACAAGTGAACAGTTAGGCAAATCAACTCTGGGAATTGGTGCACGTTTTACCACTCTTCATTGGGACGGTGTGGATTGGGCAATGAGTCGACTCGGTATCGGTCTCACCGCCAACCAAAATAGTATCCCCCGTGAACTGGTATACGATGTGGATGCAATGTTGGCTGACAAACTGGACTCAGTCCCTTTTCCATTTATTGGGTGTGATGTTCCAGAAGGGCATCAGGGGCAGAGTGTGGAAGGCATGAGTCATGGCTGTGTCTTGGCAAAACTAAAAAATGGTTTTCATAAGTTAGGCATTCCATGGAGCTTTAATGCAGATCATCAACCAATTGGCGGGAAGTTTGATGAAAGGGAAGATCAATTGGTACAAGGATGCCTGTTTGCCAGTTATATAACTTTTGATCTGTCTCCCGAGTTGGCCATTACGGAGGTTCCAGATACTGCCCGGCAAAAAGAAGAATTCGTTAAAGGTGAAATTTCTCCCGACATCGTGGAAGCTACAAGAAAAAAGGTGCAAGAGGTGGGTCTGGCCCCCACAGAGGAAGAATTTAACGGATTACTTGCTTATGTTTGGCCAGCCATGGTCAAAATGAAAACTCGTGATGAAAAATACCAAAAAATCCGTGAAAAATATTTTACAGCTGAGCAGGGAAGAGAATATCTGAGAGAATTATCTATCGATGAATTGCCAGGGTTAACCACGCCAGAGACTACTGCGGTCATGCTGGCCCTTTCTTTTGAGATGGGTATGCCGATTCATTTTGTGGCACCCGCTTTTGGATTTCAAAAAAATATTCCATATCCCGATAACGATCAGTTGAGAGCGATGATCACTCCAATTTGGAATATTTGTGAAAAGTTTGGAGTTTCAATTGGTTTTCATTCCGGTTCAGGAAAGTCTGCTGAAAATTATCAGGTTGCCGGAGATGTCACCCGAAGTAATCTAGAAATTAAAACCAGCGGACGGTACACTTATGAAATGGGCGTTGCCCTTTATAATTCGACTGATTCGTATGACCAGGAACTTTGGCGAGATTGGTATAATTTCACCGTAGAACTTGCATCGAATGGCTGTTTTGCTGAGGACCCAACTGAAAGAAAAATGGCCCGTGAGTTTGTCAGTCTAACTGTTGATGATGAGTCCGCTCAAAAAGCATTTATAAGTATTGAGGATTGCCGTTCCGTATTACGAAGCCTTGAGCCAAGCCCTGATCACTTTTTTTGGTTCGAGTATAATTTTCTCTATGTGTTAGCAGCAGCTGGGGCTTCGGATAAAAAGGCATTAGGCGATCATTCTCCGGAAGGGTATAAACAAAGACAGAGATTTTACTCGATTAGCGAAGAAGGGCGTTTACTTTATGTGAAGCGTGTGGCCGAATATATTTTATTTTTAGCAACAAACACTTCGTTGGTCGATTCACAGGTTTGTGAAAACGCAAAGGCGGAACTCGCGTTACTCAATTCCTATTCTAATTTCATAGATAGCATTACTTCATAAAATGTAAAATGATTCAAATTTGTTGCAGAAATGTAATGGATTAAAGGAATTATTCTCATATAGGTTTTAAATGGATGTCTGTTTATCCTTTGCCTCTATCAAGTCTCGATTAGGAATAAAATTTGTTCCTAAATTTCTATGTAATTTATTGGATTACTTGTTGGGTTTCACCGCAATCAATCAATTGTATCGGAATGCGGTAAATTATATTATCGAAAAAAAGAAGATAACTTTCTTTGAAGCAGTGCTTAGAAAGTTAGATGTACAAATGGAAGTTTTGCCGGAAGATTTAGCCAAGATTCCTCGTGATGGTCCGTTGCTGGTAGTAGCCAATCATCCATTTGGGGGAATCGATGGTTTGGCACTTGGGTCATTGCTTTCAAAAACGAGGCCAGACTTTAAACTTTTAGTAAATCAGGAACTTGGAGTGTTTAATGCGATGACTCCATGGCTTTTTCAAGTCGATATTTTAGGCGGTGAATCAGCTAAATCAAAAAACCTCAAGTCGATGGTTGAATGTTCCCGCTTTCTTCGGGATGGTAAATGCTTGGGTATTTTTCCTGCGGGCGAGGTTTCCTCTCTGCATTTACCTACTCGAAAGATTATCGATCCCTCATGGTCAGACCACCCAACCTCCTTGGCTCGGAGGAATAACGCAACCGTTCTTCCCGTATGCTTTAAAGGGAAAAATGGTTGGCTCTTTCAAACCTTGGGTCTGATTCACCCAAGATTAAGAACACTTTTGCTCGCTAGAGAATTAGTAAACAAAAGAGGTAAGGATTTAAAAATGAGGATAGGAGAACCGATCTCACCTCAAAAAATCTGTTCATTCCAAAATGTATCGGATGCAACAGATTATCTTCGAGTTTGCGTAGAGGCTCTTAAAAATGAAAGCTCTCCGGTTTCCTCTTTCCCAAAATTTTTCTTAGGTAGAAAAAACAAATCTCACGAACCATTGGTGCTGCCTGTAAATAAGGAAATGCTACAAAGTGAGGTTGCAGCTTTGCCAGCATCAAGTTTGCTTGCAGCAAAGGGAGATTTTAAAATTTACGGCTGTTTAGCATCTCAGGCACCTTCTGTAATGAGAGAAATTGCTCGTTTGAGAGAGAAAACATTTCGAAAGGCAGGAGAGGGTACAGGTTATCCTTTGGATAGTGATCGCTATGATGAATGGTATCACCAAATCTTTGCATGGGATTCGCAAAACCAAAAAATTGCAGGTGGATATCGTCTAGGAGTTACGGAAGAAATTATTGGGCAAAAGGGAAAACCTGGAATGTATGCAGCCTCAGAATTTTCTCTTAAAAGAGGCTTTTATTCATCCCTTGGAAAGTCGATTGAAGTGGGTCGCTCTTTCATAACTGAAGAGTATCAAAGAAGATTTTCCCTTCTTGGTCTGATATGGAAAGCTATCGGTGAGTTCATGAACCGACATCCGGATCATTTCGTGCTTTACGGGCCGGTAAGTATTTCCGCAGATTATACCAACTTATCAAGAAATCTTCTGGTACGCTTTTTGAGGACAAACCGATGGTCTGCTGAAATTGCTCGTCGGACTAAAGCGAAAAATCCCTTCAAACTTAAACAACTTAGTCCTGCGTTGGCTAATTGGGTAAAGCAAGAAGGAAGAACCCTCGACGACATATCAGCCGTAATTTCAGGAGTTGAGCCTGATGGAAAGGGTGTTCCTGTTCTGGTAAAGCACTATTTGAAACTGCGAGGATCATTTGTCGGTTTCGCGGTAGATCCTGATTTTAGCAATGCGCTTGATGGGTTGATCGTTGTTGATATACGAAATATGGAAGATAGGCAGCTTCTGCAGTACTTTGGAGAATCCGGGAAGCAAAGAATCATCTCGGCTAGAGAAAAGACGGAAGAAGAGGAAAAACAGACCAAAAAATCTATTCGCGGTCAAGGTGTCCGAGCTTCTTTTCTGGGGACACATGATTCCTAATTCTTTGTTTTAATTCTTTGATTTCAGGAAAACCACTATCGCGGACTCTGCACCAAATTAGTTCATCATTGCAGAGAATTTGAAAAGTCCCGCTTTTTTCCCTGAATGGTCGAAGTGAGACTTCATCAACTTCATTTTCAAAAGTTGTGAGGATCTCTTGAGCCATCCAACTCGATCTAAGAAGCCAACGGCATCCGGGGCAGTAGTTAATGATGATTTTTTGATTCATGTAAAAGATAATCAAATTGTAGTGAACTAAATAAAATTTTCGGGGGATACCCCATAGACTGATTTGAAAGTTCTGGAAAAATGAAAGGGATTTTCAAAACCTAATTCAAAGGCAATGTCTTTCACAAGTCTCCTTGATGAAAGAAGAAGTGATGCGGCATGTCCCATTTTTAAACGAATCAGGAATCTGTAGGGGGTTTCGTTGTGAAAACGGCGAAAAACCCTCGATAAATAGGCCGGGTCTACATTTACTTCAGAAGCTAATTCTTCGATTGTTTTAATTCGAAAATAGTTTTTCCGGAGATATAAAAGGATCCGGTTGTAAGTATCCCAGGAGCGAGCCTGTTTTTCCTCCGAGGAGTGAGTCAATTCACTGATTTTAAGAGCAAGTGAATGAGCCAGGAGATTACAAATTAATATTCCGTTCGTTGTTCCTGAATTCGCATTGCCCAAAATGAGTTCAAAAAGTTCTATGATTTCAACATGGTGAGAAATCCGGTTAAAATTAGTTTTATTTTCGGTAAGGGTGTTAATTTTAAAAGTTGGGGAGTGGGCAAGCACTATGAAATATTTTACCATGGGGTCATCGCTTGAACTTGTAATCCTATGGTAAGTCCCGATTTTATAAGAAAAGATGCTTCCTGCTGATAATTGAAAACTGGAATCGCTAAATTTAAGTTCTCCAGTACCAGCAGTGATGAATTCAATCGTCGTGAATTGATTGTTGGGATTACTTTTACCAATTTGCGGGTAAGATTCACGCTCAATTTTGAAATCGGGCAGGCATTTCTCAAAACCCACGCTGACTACGGAAGGTTGGCTTAATTTTTCACTGGGGAACCCCATAAATACCTGCCGGGCATCTTTTACCTGATTCGAAAAATGTTCGTTTTCTGTTTCCATTTTCGAGTAAGGTCAATAAAAGATATGCCTAAGTCAAGGATATGTATTCATAAAAAGAGGCTGTTAGCCTATTATAGAGGGAACTATGTTTGTAATCTAAGTATTTTTCGAATAGAAATATAAGTCTATTATATGCTTCCACAAAAATCATTTTTAGTCATGCCTCATAAAATATTTATCTCTATTTTATCATCCGTTTATTGACACAACTTTCTTTTAGAAAGTAATTATGTCTTTAATTCAAATGCCCTTAATGAAACCGCAGTTTGTATTCCTTTTTGCTCTTCCCTTGCTAGGGTTCGCAGTTGATGAAAAATTGGAGTATTTCGAATCGAAAATCAGACCGGTTCTAGCCGAGAAATGCTATGAATGTCACAGTGCACAAAGCGGAAAAACAAAAGGAGGGCTAAGATTAGATCATATTGAAGTGATACTAAAAGGAGGTGACTCTGGACCCGCTTTAACCGTGGGAGATTCAACCAACTCCTTGCTTGTTGAAGCAATTCATTACCAAGATCCTGACTTTCATATGCCACCGAAAGGAAAACTTCCTCAGGATGTAATTTCTGATCTTGAAAAGTGGATTAATGAAGGAGCGGTTTGGCCTGAAGAGCCCGTCCCCAGTTTTTCTTCCAAAGCAGAAAGATCATCGTTTAATTTAGCTAAGAGGAAAAAAGAACATTGGTCTTGGCAACCAATCACCTCTCCAACCATTCCAGTTTCAGAATTGGCCCAAAATCTACATCCAATTGATCAGTTGATTCGTGAAAAACTTGCTCATGCAGGTCTGTTACCCTCGAAGTCTGCGGATAAAAGAACCTGGCTAAGACGAGTGACCTTTGACCTGACAGGGCTTCCACCGACCTTACCCGAAATCGAAAATTTTCTATCGGATAATTCAGAGAATTCTTATCAAACCGTGGTGGCTCGTTTACTTGAATCGCCTCACTATGGAGAAAAATGGGCTAGGCATTGGATGGACCTAGTCAGGTATGCGGAAACTTGCGGACATGAATTCGATTATCCTTTGGAGCATCCCCATGAATACCGCGATTATCTAATCCGAGCTTTTAATCAGGATGTTCCGTACGATCAATTTCTTGTAGAGCATGTTGCTGGAGATTTAATGAGCTCTCCTAGACTAAATGAAGAGGAGAAATTCAATGAATCAATCATCGGGACAGGTTTTTGGTATTTTCATGAGGCAGTTCATGCTCCGACCGACCCAAAAGTGGACAATGCGGACCGCATGGAAAATCAACTGGATGTTTTTGGAAAAACCTTTCTCGGACTTACCATTGGCTGTGCTCGGTGTCATGACCACAAGTTTGATGCGATTTCTGAAAAAGATTATTATTCCCTAGCTTCTTACATGCAGGGAAGTACTAGACAGGAGTATCCTTTGGATGCCGGAGGTAAGAGGAAAGAGATTGCTGAAGAAATAGAAGCTTTGTGCCGATCAGCTTTTTCATCGCTTTCCACTAATAATAATGAGAGTGCCTATTCATCCGTTCCTCTCAGCAAATACTGGGAAGCTGCGTCGCATCTAACCAAATCCGTTTATACCGACACCCGTGAAGACTCTAATCAAACTGGAGATACCTTAATAGATTTTGAAAACGGGTTTGGTGATTGGAAAATCAATGGAAAGGCATTCGCAAATACTAATTTAAAGAGTTCAAAAGATTTTCTATCAGTGACGGGGTATTTGGGATCGGGTTGGGCATCTTCTTACAGTAAAGACCCTAAGAAATCAAATGGGTCACTAATATCCCCAACCATTAAGATAAAGCACCGTTTCCTCAATTTTCTAGTCGGTGGCGGCCAGTTTGTTGAAGTTGGTGTAGAGCTTTGGGCTGAGGGAGAAAAAGTGCTCGTGTCCCGTGGGGAAAATAGTGACAAGCTTGTTCAGAAAAGCTGGGACTTAGAAGACTACTACGAAAAGGAGGTTGAGATTCGAATAGTTGATAATGCTGCTGGTAGGTGGGCACATGTGCATGCAGATCAATTTGAATTTTCTGAACTGCCTTTCAACGATAAGCCCGAGAAGCCTGTTCCTCCATTCTCAGTAATTCAAAGCTATGCTCAGGCTAATAACTTCAATGCTCACACCCTACGATCCTGGTGCATGCACTTCAATAAAATCGATAATCTTCGAGCATTGTCACAAAAATTAAAAAGTGCGAAAAGTTCGCACATTGGACTCGTCAAAGCGGAAGAGAATTTTATTAAAAATAGTCACTCTTTCGCAAATTTCTCTTCATCGCAAATACCTACCGGTTGGAAAATAACAGGTGAAGCCTTCAAGCCAAGAGGTCATCAGTTGCTTTCATTAAATAGTTCATCATTTCTCCCTGATCTGAATCTGCTTTCCTCTACTATTTTAGGAAACAGGCGGGTAGGAAATTTACGATCCCCCCATTTCAAAATTGATCATGACCATGTGTTGATCAAGGCAAAGTCAAACAAGACATTTATTCGTTTAGTTATCGATAATTACCATATGGTGAAATATACCGATTTACTTTTTGGAGGAACCTCCATTAAGGAGGCGAACTCTGGAGATGATTTCAAATGGTTTACTTTATCACCCCGGAAGTATAAAGGCCATTGGGCCTACCTTGAATTTGTCGATCGAGGTACAGATTCTTTCATCGAAATAGACCAGGTAAGGTTTGCCGATTCCGGGATTGGACAAACGCCTAATTCAAAGTTCGCTCTCATCCTCAATGATGACGAGGTCAATGAAAGTAATCTTCCGCAATATTTGGATGCCTTTCTGGAAAACTCATTTAACAGAATTGAGGCTGGAGAATTTTCAACGGATGAGTACTCGTTTTTCAATTACCTCTACAGTGAGGGTCTTATTCCCTTCAAGAATCAGTCGGGACTTATTGAAATAGTGCGTAAAGCCCAAGCTGCTGATTCGAAAACTCCCCGTGAGCGTTATGTTTTAGCAATGGGAGAGGGGAGCAGGTTTTCTGGTAATGTTTATGTTCGTGGCAGCCCCCACAACCTCGGGGCATCCGTGGAAGGTCGGAACCTGACCGCGCTTGGCGGACAGGCAGGCTCGCGGTTGGATTTGGCCAAGCAATTAATCTCTGCGGATAATCCTCTTGTCTCTCGGGTCATGGCAAATCGGATATGGCTGCAGTTTTTTGGGCGAGGACTTGTGCCAACCCCTGATGATTTTGGTCCGATGGGACAGGAACCAAGTCATCCAAAACTCCTCGATTGGTTGGCCACAGATTTCCGTGAAAATAATTGGTCGATTAAGAGTTTGATTCGTAAAATTGTCCTTTCTCAAACTTATCGGCAATCCAGTACACTCAATCCTGCAAACGAACAGCAAAAGGTTACCCTTGCGGATCCTCAAAATATTTTACTTCATAAAATGCCTATTCGTCGCTTGCAGGCGGAAGCCATTCGAGATTCAATTTTGTCATTCTCCGGCCGCATTGATAAAAAACTTTTTGGTCCTTCGGTTCCCATCTATAAAACTGCGTTCATGACTGGTAGGGGCGGAAAGAAAAACGGACCGCTTGATGGTGCTGGCCGTCGAAGCATTTATGGTTCAGTTTATCGAAACTTTTTGTCCCCTTTTATGCTCGCGTTTGATCAACCTGCTCCCTTTGGCACCAAGGGTAGAAGATCAGTCTCCAATGTCCCGGCACAATCACTGGCTCTCTTGAATGATCCATTCATCATTGGTCAATGTAAGCTAATGGGGAGGAATACGGTAAACGCTCAAAAAACCCAAACAGAAGCCTTGAATACTCTTTATGAAACCATAACGGGGAAGTTGCCTGGCAGTGATGTGCAGCAAAAGCTTCTCTCTTTTCTAAGCACTCAGTCAAAAGCTCATGGGGGTATGAGTGAGCAAGTCTGGTCGGATTTGGCCCATGTATTGGTAAACTCTAAAAGCTTTCTTTTCCTGAACTAAATACTGTTATGCATTGTAAAAATTTCTCCACTCCACTCTCTCGTCGGTCGATGCTTCAATCCTGTGCAATGGGATTTGGCGGACTTGCTTTTTCGGCATTGTCAAAAGAGGCTTCAGCATCCCCCCTAGCAGCCAAGCAACCTCACTTCACTCCCCGTGCTAAAAATGTGATATTTTTATACATGGATGGAGGCCCTTCTCATGTGGATATTTTTGATTACAAACCTGCACTTGAAAAATATAATGGGAAAGACCCTCGCGAGGTAATTGGTAAACTTGCACCAACTCAGTTTGATAACATAGGTAAAATCTTAAAAAGCCCCTGGGAGTTCAAGCAGAGAGGGGAGAGCGGTCAGTGGGTTTCTGATCTTTTTCCTCACATTGCTCAGGATGATGTGATTGATGAAATTTCGATGGTTAAATCAATGACATCCAATTTCTCTGAGCATACATCTGCTAATTATTTTCTTCATACAGGTAGCGGTTTTCAGGGTCGACCAAGTATGGGTGCATGGTTTGGTTATGGCCTTGGAACTGAGAATCAGAATTTGCCTGGCTTTGTTGTCCTAAACGGTGGATTGATTCCTCCTGGCGGGCTGGATTGCTTTGGTTCCGGTTTTCTTCCTGCAAGTTACCAGGGATCCGTTTTTCTCCCGCAAAACGAACCGGTAGCTAATATTAAGCCGAAGGAGAAATCACCAGATTTACAAAAGAACAAACTCTCTCTTCTGTCAGACCTTGATCATTCCTCATTGGTGGAAATGGAAAACGACCCACAAGTTGAAGCCGCGATCCAAAATTATGAGACTGCTTACCAGATGCAGACCTCGGTTCCTGAACTAATGGATTTATCGGGAGAATCAGAAGTCGTAAAAAAATCCTACGGTATGGATTCTGATTTTAAAAATACCCGTACTTTTGGTATGCAATGTTTATTGGCCCGCAGACTTGTTGAGCGTGGTGTTCGGTTTATTGAACTGACCTGTCCCGGAGGAAACGGAGATCGGTGGGATCAGCACGGCGGCTTAGTGGATGGTCACGGCAAAAACTGTAAGTCGGTTGATCAACCTATTGCAGCACTGATACGTGATTTAAGGAAGTTGGGTATGTTGGACGAAACTTTGGTTGTCTGGACTGGAGAATTTGGACGGACTCCGTTTGCTCAAGGATCCAATGGCCGGGACCATAACCCATTTGGATTTACCACCTGGTTTGCCGGAGGAGGTATCAAACCAGGGGTTACTGTGGGTGCCACAGATGAGTTTGGCTACAAGGCGGTGGAGAATCGTTATGAGATCCATGATTTACATGCGACCATGCTGCATCTTTTAGGAATCGAACACACTGAAAGCACATTTAGGTTTGGTGGTCGAGACATGAGGCTAACCGAAGTTTACGGGCACTTAATCAAAGAGATCCTAACTTAAGGGTATAGACCAAGTTCATTTTCAGTCAACAGCCTGTAGTTTTTTTACTCGAAAAAATTATAGATGTGTTTGAGATTGAATTATGAGCGAGATTAGCCCACAGATTTCTCAGACTCCAAGTTTAGAGAGTCCATTTTCAAAATACCTTCGCGAATACCGATTGCTAAACAGCTTGCTGATTTCTCTTTTCGCAGTCGTGTGTCTCTTTGCACTGCTTTGGAATATAGTAGTATGGGTAGACACGGGAGATAGCCAAGGAGCTGATTTTTCAGATGCAGGTAAATCCAATGCGGCCCCACAGAAACAGGAGCATAAGGTCCGCCTGATGCAGAGGCAGAAGCAAGCAAAGCCTACAAAAACTCATACTTTTCGAGCGATTGCGGTTTCAGATATCTCTGTGCCCATGGTTGATATTGAAGCCAAAGATCTAAATCCTGCGATGGCTTTGAGTGCCATGGGCGATGTGGGTGATGTTCGAGTAGATGTGGATATGTCTGTTCTTAATAAAGCATTCGCTTCGAACTTCATGGGCGTTAAGTCACAGGCGAATAAAATTTTGTTTATCATAGATTATTCGGCCTCGATGAGGGGTAGAGATAAAGTCATGCGATATGAACTTTGTAAAGCGATCGATAAGCTTCCAGCAGTCGGTTCAGTAGCTGTACTTTTCTTTTCTGGTCCAACATGGATTGCGGGTCAGGATGCAAACGCTTTGCATAAAAATTGGGAAGGAACAAATGGAGGTGGATGGAAACCTAAGGCAGGACATACGCCCGAGCGTCCAAAGTGGCTACCCGTCACTCCTTCGAATAAAAAAAAGCTGAAAGAGGCGGTTGTTTCTACGCCATTAACCTTCGGAACCGTTTGGGACAATTCCTTTGAGTGGGCGTTTTACATGAACCCAAAACCGGATGTGATTTATTTTATGACTGACGGAAATGCCAATAAAAATTTACAGGGAATGGACATCATAAAAAGCAAAAAAGGAAAAACCAAAATTTATACCATCGGTTATGGAGCACCCGCAGGAGCCAAACAGCCATTAGAGGAAATTGCGGCAATGACTGGTGGTAAGAGCAAATTTGTTGAGATGGATCAAATACGATTAATGGAACAAAATATCGACGCTGATAATAAAGACGCCATGAATTAATTTTAGCAAGGTTTGTGAATTTGCGCTCGTTATCTGATTTAAATTAAAATTAAATCATCTTCTATGAAATTAATTCGTACTTCTTTCCTGGCATTTCTCATTCTTTCCTCTTTTGTTCATGCAAAACCGATCAAGGTGCTCTTGTTGGACGGGCAAAATAATCATAATTGGAAAGCAACCACCCCTGTAATGGTGGATGCGTTAGAAAAAGATGATTTTTGCAAAGTTACCGTTTCAACCTCTCCGCCTAAAAATTCTCCTCCAGATGCTTGGAAGACCTGGAAACCAAAGTTTAGTGATTACGATGTTACCCTTACAAATTACAATGGAGAATTATGGCCAGAAGATGTACAGGGAAGCCTGACGAATTATGTTCGAAATGGAGGATCGTTCGTGGTGGTTCATGCTGCCAATAATGCGTTTTCAAAGTGGGAGGAATATAACACAATGATCGGTCTTGGTGGATGGGGAGGACGCAGTGAAAAGTCCGGACCCTATCTTTATTTTGACGAAAGTGGGAGACTAGTAAGAGATCCCCGCCCTGGCCGAGGGGGAAGTCATGGGCCCCAGCATGAATTCGTGGTAGAGGTAAGAAATAAAACACACCCCATAACCAGAGGGATGCCAACAAAATGGTTGCATGTTAAAGATGAACTTTATGATTCCCTTCGTGGCCCAGCCAAAAATGTTGAAGTACTCGCGACTGCGTACAGTGAAAAAAGTAAGAGGCACGAGCCGATGATTATGACTATTGCCTACGGAAAGGGTAGGGTATTCCACACACCTATGGGGCATGCTGATTATTCTATGAAATGTGTTGGCTTTCAGGATGTTTTGCGTAGGGGCACGCAATGGGCGGTTGCTGGAAAAGTAACTTTGGATCTAGCGAGTAATTTTCCTACTTCAAAAAAAGTTTCTTCCGCACCTTAAGGTTAAAAGCAATTGTCTATATCAGGCGAAATACTCATTGATTGTTTCTATTAGGTCATAGGAATCTCGATTCCCGAGTATTCCTATTGCCAACAATGTAATTCCTTACAAAGCTAGATCTATGAATACGATTGGTTTAGATATCGGAACATCTTCCGTCAAAGCACTTCTTGTTTCTTCTTCCGGAGAGGTTTTAAAGGTTTGCTCACCGGAGTATCCGTTTCAGACACCGAAACCCTTATGGGCGGAAACCGACCCAAATGTCTGGTGGGAAGCAACCCAGAAGGCGCTCCGAATGCTTCTGGATGGGATGGATCCAGGCACCATCGGAGGGATTGGATTAACTGGGCAAATGCATGGACTGGTGACCTTGGACCAGAAGGGTGAAGTTCTCCGGCCTTGTATCATGTGGAATGATCAAAGATCGTTCGCTGAATGTCAGGAGATGACATCTATTGTAGGAAAGGAAGAAATTTTAAGAATTACCGGAAACCCAGTCCTTGCTGGGTTTACTGCACCCAAAATATTATGGCTGCAAAAAAATGAACCAGATATCTTTGCTAAGATTGATAAAATCATACTTCCCAAGGATTTTATCCGTTACAAGCTAACAGGCGAATTTTTCACTGATGTATCGGATGCATCTGGTATGTCATTGTTGAATGTGGGAGAACGAACTTGGTCAAATCAGATTATCGATCAATTGGGTTGGAAAAAAGAGTGGTTTGCGGAGGTCACGGAATCAACGGAAGTTACTTCCAAGATTTCATCAATTGGTGCTGAGGCTACCGGCTTGGTGGCTGGCACTCCGGTAGTAGCTGGTGGAGGTGATTGTGCTGCACAAGCAGTAGGAAGCTCTATTGTTGAGGAAGGAAAGGTATCTGTAACTTTGGGTACCAGCGGGGTGGTCTTTGCTCAAAGCGATGAATATCGGGTTGAACCGGAGGGGAAGTTACATTCTTTCTGTCATGCCGTTCCCGGCAAATGGCATTTGATGGGAGTTATGCTATCCGCGGCAGGTTCTTTCCAGTGGTTCAAAAACCAATTTGCAAAGCTCGAAGATAAAATTGAAAAAGAAGGTGGTGCTAATGCCTATGATCAGTTGTGCGATCAGGCTGCTTCGATTAAGCCGGGAAGCGAGGGATGTCTCTTTTTACCCTATTTATCTGGTGAGCGAACTCCACATCCTGATCCGCATGCAAGAGGAGCTTTTATTGGTTTGAGTTTGAGGCATGGCATGGGCCATATGGCGAGATCTGTTTTGGAGGGAGTAAGCTTCGGCCTTAATGATTCTCTTTCGCTGATGAGGCAGTTGGGCGTTAACCCTTCAAATATCATTCTTACAGGAGGGGGAACCCGGTCTAATCTTTGGAAGCAAATGCTTTCGGATATCTTCAATTCCCCCTGTACCCTGGTTAATGCACAGGAAGGAGCTGCCTATGGGGCTGCGGTGCTCGCGGCTGTGGGCATAAAAGTCAAAAATTCGGTGGAAGAATTAAGTATGGAATGGATTGAGGAAACTGAAAGAATTTCACCTGGTGCGGATGTCGAAATTTACGAGAAAATGTATTCTCATTACATTGAGTTATATCCTTCATTGAAGGATCATTTTCAATCGATGTCTGATCTAGGATAGATGCAATCAATTTAAGAATGGAAAACAATCCGTACGAAAGTACCAAACTCCTCGGAGAATATTTATTATTTCATTATGGCAAAAACGAAGAAGTGCTGCCTTGGCCAAATGGGCCTGTAGAGGCATTGGGTTTTACGAAAAGAACCGTTGAATCTCTCATCGATGAAAAAAGTTTTAATGCAGATTCTTGTGCTTTGGATATCGGATGTGCCGTAGGGGCATCCAGTTTTGTTTTAGGTAAATATTTTGGGGATGTTTTAGGTGTCGATTTTTCCCAGAATTTTATTGATGCAGCCAATACCCTGAAAGAGAAGAATAGTCTTTCATATTCATATCTGGTGGAGGGTGACAGTTACAAGGAAGCCGATGCTGTTCCCGAAAGCACTCAAGGCAATATTTCTTTTGCCGTTGGTGATGCGATGAATCTAGACAGTTCATTGGCAAATTATGATCTGGTCCATGCGGCCAATCTAATTTGCCGCCTTTCATCTCCTCAGAAATTCTTTGAGAGAATTCCCTATCTTGTAAAGCAAGGCGGGCAATTGTTGCTTGCTACTCCATTTACCTGGTTGGAGGAATATACTCCCAGAGATAACTGGATTGGTTCCGGTGACTCGAAAGAGAAGCTTCAAGAAAAACTTAGCCCTTGGTTTCAACTCGAGTATGAAGAGGATTTACCATTTTTAATAAGAGAACACCGCAGAAAGTACCAATATTCAATTTCTTGGGGTACTCGTTGGAGAAGATTATAAATTTGCCAAAACCAAAATGAACGACTTGGAAAAATTTATTAAACACATTGCAGAAGAGGAGAATCCAGATGAAGATTGGTCAGATCTAGTAAAATCTTTGTGGTGGGCCAAAAAGGGAAACTGGGAGAAAGCCCATAATATAGCTCAGGATATAGAAACGAATGATGGTTCATGGATTCATGCATATTTACATCGAGTGGAAGGAGACTTGGGGAATGCCGCATATTGGTATCGGCGCGCAGGTAAGTTTGTAAAAACGAATGAGGACTTGGATCAGGAGTGGGAGGAAATGAGCCAAGCCCTTTTTTAGTAACCTAACTTGCGTAAGTTATTTCAACTACCTGCAGCAAATTTTATGGAAATCCGTTCCGCTGATCATTCATCCAAGACCGAGTTGGTTGAAGAGGAAAGATGGGACTGGGTTACTCCACTATTTCTTGCAGGGCTTTGCGTGATGAGTGTTTTATTTATACAGTCAGCCCAGGCTTATGATGGAGGTAATGAATGGCAAAGGCAGATAATTTGGTGCGTTGTTGGTTTTGTTGTTTATCTTGTAGTATCATTCCTGGATTACAGGATATTCTTGAAATACGCTCATATTGTGTACGGGTTGTCGATTCTATCCCTTTTGTTGGTTTTTGGAGGACCCAAGATTTATGGTGCCAGTCGCTGGGTTGATTTAGGCTTTTTCAAAGTCCAACCATCTGAGATGGCTAAGTTTGCTACCATGGTTATGGGTGCGAGCATCTTATCACGTGCTAAAATTGGAGATCTTCGTGATTCATTGAAAGGAATTTTACGATTATCTTTATGTTTCATCGTTCCTATGTTCTTGATTTTTATGCAACCTGATTTAGGATCAACCTTGGTACTTCCACCTATTGCCTTTACTCTTTTGTACGTCGCACGCATACCTGCCAAATTTTTTGTTACAACAGCAATTCTGTTCGTTGTTCTATTGGGTTTGCTGGGACTAG
>JBMYOA010000011.1:0-20637 GCA_049598825.1 Opitutales bacterium
AATTCTCTTCATTGATAGAATCATTTTTCTTGCGACCCGCATTGGTTTTTGTACTGATTAAAACTAATGGGAATCTTTTGGGGTAAAAAGATAATTTTAATTTTTTTGGGGTGGTATGTTGTCTGGTTTCACACGCTCTTTGGCGAAGTGAAAAAAGCAGATGTCGTAATTTATGGAGGTACTTCTGCTGCTTTAACTTCTGCGGTACAGGTCAAAAGAATGGGGAAGACCGTTCTGGTCGTTTCTCCGGATATTCATCTGGGAGGGCTTTCGAGTAGTGGTCTCGGTTGGACGGATAGTGGTAAGAAACAGGCAATCGGGGGGATTGCGAGAGAATTTTATCATCGGGTTTGGCGGCATTATCAGGGGACGGAAGCCTGGTCTTGGCAGAATCGGGAAGACTATGGCAATCGTGGGCAGGGTTCACCCGCGATTGATGGAGATCGACGAACCATGTGGATTTTCGAACCGAAGGTGGCGGAAATGATTTTCGAATCATGGGTGAAAGAAAATCAGCTCCAAGTATTCCGGGATGAATGGCTTGATCGAGAAAAAGGAGTCCTGATGGAAGGGGGTAAAATAATTTCCATTACCACACTTGCGGGTAATACTTATCAGGGTGAGATGTTTCTGGACTGCACCTACGAAGGTGATCTTTTGGCTGCTGCTGGGGTTTCCTATTTTGTGGGACGGGAAGCCAATTCAGTTTATGGGGAAACTTTGAGCGGTGTGCAGACCAGAAATGCGACAAAACATCAATTTTCCGGTATGGTGGATCCGTTTATTCAGGAAGGTAACCCGCAGAGCGGATTGCTTGCCCGGATTAGCGACTCGGGGCCTGGGGAGGAAGGCTCCGGAGACAGTAAGATGCAGGCATACAATTTCCGGGTTTGTTTGACTCAGGTGGAAGAAAACCGCATCCCTTTCCCGAAGCCCGAAGGCTATGATCCATCGCAATATGAATTGCTGCTAAGAACCCTGCAAATGGGGTCCCGGCATGTATTTGGGAAATTTGATCCGATTCCTAATTCCAAAACGGATACCAATAATCACGGTCCATTCAGCACTGATAATATAGGGATGAATTATGACTACCCTGATGGTTCCTATGAACAGAGAAATCAAATCGTGGCTGAGCATGAGCAGTATCAGAAGGGCTATTTTTATTTTCTCGCCAATGATCCCAGGGTACCGGAAGAAGTCAGGTTGCGGATGAACCGCTGGGGTTTGGCCAAAGACGAATTTGAAGATAATGGACATTGGCCCCACCAGATCTATGTCAGGGAAGCCCGGCGTATGGTCAGTAATTTTGTGATGACAGAATTACATCTTAAAGGGCAAAAGGAGACTCCACACTCGGTGGGTATGGGGTCTTACAACATGGATTCCCATCATGTGCAGCGTTATGTCGCGAAAGATGAACAAGGCCGTGCTTATGTTCTTAATGAGGGAGATATTCAGATCAACCCGGGTGGGCCCTATCAGATCTCCTATGATTCTCTCGTTCCCAAACGCGGGGAATGCTCGAATTTGTTGGTCCCTGTTTGTATATCCTCTTCCCACATTGCATTTGGTTCAATAAGAATGGAGCCAGTATTCATGATATTGGGTCAGTCTGCAGCAACGGCTGCCGTTTTGGCATTGGAGGCAAAAGTGGATGTGCAGTCTCTGTCATATGAAGATCTGAAGAAGAAATTGTTAGAAGATGGGCAAGTCTTGGAATTGGAGAGAAGAGATATTGTCAGTTATGGGGTGGGTGTTGATCCGCAGTCCGTTTCAGGAATTGTGGTGGATGATACAAGTGCGAAATTCACGGGTGAGTGGGTTCGCAGTTCTTCCCTGCGTCCGTTTGTGGGGAATTGTTATTATCACGATGGAAATACTGGAAAAGGAATGAGATCGGCCAAATTTCCCTTTCAAGTGGATAAGAAAGGTTTACACGAAGTGCGAGTATCCTTTCTTCCTCATGGTAACCGGGCAGGCAAGGTGAACTACGAGGTAATCTCCGCTAAAGGTAAAGTTGCAGTTACACTGGATCAGCGTAAAAAAGATGACGGAGACAACCTTTGGCATTCTCTGGGTTCTTTTTCTTTTGAAGCAGATCAGGAATATTCGATTACAGTTAGTAATCAGGATACTGAAGGTTTTGTGATTGTTGATTCTGCCCGAATCATTCCTTTGGTGCTTGAATAATGCCGGACGGACAATTTGGTGAAACTTTTTTCACCAGGCTTCGTTTTTGATATGTATGTCCAATCTTTCATCATCGCCGGTTTTTTTTCTGCCAGTTAAATCATGCGAAATAGGGAAATTATCCATAATCCGTTCATCACCTGTGGATAAAGAGCAGGCAAGAATCGCTGAAATTGCCCAAGGTAATGATGAGGCACTGGTTAGTCTAATCTCAGATTGGAAGAATCCGATATATGTGTATTTTCTCCGTTCGCTATCCAATTCAGCGGATGCAGATGACCTGACTCAAAAGTTCTTTCACCGCGTTTATAAAGGGGCTGGCAGTTACAAACCGAATGGGAAAGTCTCAAGCTGGCTATTTACGATTGCCCGTAATCTTTTGATAGATGAATTTAAGAAGAGGTCCCGTAGACCCAAGGAATCAAGCCTGCCAGATTATCCGATAGCTGATGAATCTGACTCAAGGCAGATAGAGTTAAAAGAAATTCTTTCCCATGAACTAACCAAGCTACCTGAAAATCAAAGAACTGCTTTACTCTTACGTGTTCAACAGGAGTTGAGTTACCGTGAGATTGCTGAGATTATGCAGGCGAATGAAACAAATGTAAAAACCTGGATTTTCCGGGCCAGGTCACTCCTTAAAAAAAACATTAATTTAGATGACTAAGATGAAGAAAGAAAGCATGAATCATGATCGTGAAATCGATGATTTCTTAAAGTGTAATCAGGAAAATATTGAATTTAAATGGGGGGATCAAAAACTTGCCACTGAGATCAAGACCAAGGCAAAACGATCCAGGGCCTTAATCAATTTTTCCCGTTTTGTTTTACCATTGGCTGCGTGTTTAGTGGCAGCTTTGAGTTGGGTAATGATAAGCGAGCAGTCTAAAGAAACCGAGTTGAGTTATAGAACCTCCGTGAAAACGGATGATGCTCTTCTCCTTTCAGATTTACCTTTGGAGGATATAGAACTTATCGATGAATGGTTGCTGGCTTCTCCCGTGGCTCTCGATTTATTTTCAGTTGATTATGATTCAAGTTACGAGTTACTCGTCTCCTTGGAAACCATTCCGATGCCATGAAACCTTTTTTTATTATTTCCACCCTCCTTTTCCTGATCACCTCTTTGGTCTTTCCGGGCCTGTTGAGTGCGAAATCCGAAGATGCCAATGCTACATCGACTGAAAAGCAACTCAATGGGAACAAAAAGAGAAAGGGCAATACCCTTGTTGATGCGGGAGAGGAAGAGATTCGTATGCTTAGAAAATTATTGGAACTTCCGCCTGCTCGTTTAAAAATTCTCCGGAAGACGATTGAGCGAATGGAAAAATATTCCGAAGAGGATCGTGAATTGATGAGAAGAAAACTTTCCCGTTTCAAGGCTGGTGCTCCGGATGAAAGAAAAAAGTTTATAGAGCAAATTAGAAGAAGGCACGAGTTGCTTCAATCGCACCTTTCAAAATTTTCTCCAAAGCAAAAGATTGAAGAGGCCAAGAAGTTCCATGCTCTATCGTTAAATGAAAAAAGAAAATTTTTCGAGGATTTGAATCGGACTTCTGAAAAACGAAAAAAGTTCTGATTTAAATTAAAATATTCAGGCTTAAATCGAAAAGTTACCTCTTAACCCAAATTAAACTTGCCTGAGGACTTGATTGTAGAATGTAATAAAATTTTGCTAATTTATGAAATCCAATAGTTTTAAACAGACCTATTCTTATTCACGTCGCTCCTTCATCGGTGCAGCTGCATCCTCTGCCTTTGCATTTACTTTTGTTCCCAGCAAAGTTTTTGGAGCCAATAGCCGATTACAAGTTGCTGGAGTTGGCGTTGGGGGAAAAGGAAAAGGAGATTTCGATGGTTTGGCGATGCATGGTGATGTAATTGCCGCGTGTGATGTGGATGCGAGAAGACTGGATGTAGCCACCCGGAAACATCCCGATGCCGTGAAATTTTCAGATTTTCGTGAAATGATCAGCCAGTTGGGAGACAAGATCGATGTAATGAATGTGAGCACGGCAGATCATACGCATGGCCCGGCCGCCATGATGGGAATGAGATGGGGGATTCATGTATATGTACAAAAGCCTCTCACTCATACTGTCTGGGAAGCACGTCAACTAGCAGAGATGGCTCGCAAAAATAACATTTGTACTCAAATGGGGAATCAGGGAACCGCAGCGGATGGTCTGCGTGAAGGAGCTGAATACATCCGTGCGGGTGGTCTAGGGGATGTGAAGGAAATTCATGCCTGGACGAACCGTCCGGTATGGCCCCAAGCTCCCACAATTACGGCAAGACCAACTGAAGCCATGTCCGTTCCTGATCATCTGGACTGGAATTCATTTATCGGACCGGCTCCGATGCGCCCTTACCATTCATCCTACACCCCGTTTAAATGGAGAGGCTGGTGGGACTACGGAACCGGTGCTTTGGGTGACATGGCCTGCCATACCACCAACTTGGCCTTCATGGGTTGTGAATTAACGCAACCTACTACTATCGAGTCGGTAAATACCGGGCCAATCAATGAAGAGACTTTTCCATCCTGGGCCAGTATCAACCTCGATTTTCCCAAGACTGATAAAAGAGGTCCTATTAAATTTCACTGGTATGAAGGAAAAGTTGGCAATAACGGAAAAGATAATAAGGGTGAGAAAAACCTTCCACCGTTGGATCTTCTTCATGGGGCAACTCCCAAAAATAGCGGACTTCTGATCGTTGGAACAGATGGTGTTATGCATTCTCCCAACGATTATGGTGCAGATTGGTCCGTCTATAAGGGAGGTAAGTGGCATACACGAAGTGAAGTTGATATGCCTGAGCAAACTTTACCAAGGAATGGTCGAGGCGATAACGGGATGAAAGAAGAACTGGTGAAAGCGATTCGAGAAGGGAAGCCTGAGATCGCGATGTCTAATTTCAATTATTCTGGCAATCACACTGAAGCCATCCTGCTGGGTAATGTGGCTATGCGTGCGGGCGGAAAATTCACCTGGGACGCCAAGAACATGAAAACCAATCGTAAAGATACAGATAAGCTTATAAGCAAAGTATATCGTGCAGGTTGGGAAGTAGACCCAGCGTAAAGTTAGTCAAAATATTTACCTGTAAAAAAGCCCTCTGTTAGACCAGAGGGCTTTTTTGTGTACGATTTCTTACACAGTAAAAGTTTGAGAGCCCATAAATTTGATCTATGCTAACGGCTCGTGAAATCTTACCCGTTTTTTATTGTTAACGCCTTTGGGGCTGGTCCTTTGTCAGGAAATCCTGCGGGTGTGTGCATTTTAGACGAATGGTTGGCAACTGATGAACTTCAGTGTGTGGCTCAACAAGCTAATTTGCCAGAAACGGCTTTTTTGATTCCAACCCATGATCAAACATGGGCAATTCGGTGGTTTAGTGTGAAGCAAGAGATTGATCTTTGTGGGCATGCTACATTGGCAGCAGCTCACTGTGTTTTCAACTCTGAGGGATATAGAGGCAAAAAGAGTGTCCGGTTTTCATCGAACAGTGGATCCTTGGAAGCCAAAATTCATGCAGATAAAATGATTTCTATTTCCCTACCTGTTGATAAGTACAGGACATCATCTCTCTCATCGGTATTGGTTGAAGGTTTGGGGGCTTATCCAGAATCGGTATGGTTGGGATCGAATTACCTTTGCCTGTTTGATTCTCAAAATACGATCGAGTCATTACAGCCTGATTTTAAGACTCTGATGAGTTTGCCGGATGGATTGGGAGTCATCGTCACTGCACCCAGTTCAAAGTCGGAGTATGATTTCGTTTCGAGGTATTTTGCACCACGGATTGGCATTGATGAAGATCATGCCACCGGTTCTGCTCATTGTATGTTGGTTCCTTTTTGGGCAAAGAGGCTTTCGCGAGCGAAATTGGATGCATTTCAGGCATCTCCTCGGGGTGGTCTGTTCCGGGGCGAAGTCCTGGGTGAAAAAGTTAGACTACGGGGAAATACCGAAGAGTTTTTGAAGGGAACAATTCGACTTTAGAATAAACTTCCGGGACATTGATCCCCATAATATTTTATTCTTTTTCAGATACTTGTTACTTGTCTCAAGCTGATTCCAAAACAAAATTGTCTTTATGTTTCCTACTTTCCGATCCCTAGCTTTTTTGACCTTTTGTTTCTGTCTCTTTACTTCTTTCGCAACCGCTGAAGAAAAAAAGGCACTTAGCTATCACAAAGAAATTAAGCCGATCTTTCAGTCTAACTGTAACGGTTGTCACCAGCCTGCAAAACAAAAGGGTGATTATTTGATGACTGAATTTACTGCTATGCTCGAAGGGGGAGAGACTGGCAAACCTGCCATCGTTCCTGGTAAACCAGAAGAGAGCTACTTGTTCAGCCAAATTAAACTGGATGCAAAGGGTAATGCTGAAATGCCCAAAGGAAGAGATGTAAAACCCTTGCATGCTGTGGAAATCTCCAAGATTGAGCGATGGATACGGGAAGGTGCGGTGGATGATTCACCCGAAGGTGAGGGAAGTCTGTTCAGCATGGAAAACAAACCAGTGTATCAAAAGTTACCTTTGATCCGAACTCTCGCACACACTCCTGACGGGGAGCACATGGCCCAAAATGGTTTCCATGAAGTAATAATTGCGAAAAGTGGAAGTGGCCAAGTGGTTGCAAGGTTAGTCGGTTTATCCGAGCGTATTGAATCGATTGCTTTTTCACCGGACGGCAAGATGCTTGCCGTGGCTGGAGGAAAGCCCGGAGCCATGGGAGAAATCCAAATTTGGGAGTGGTCGCGATCCAAGCTATTACTTTCTCATTCCGTGACCTATGATACTCTTTATGGGGTCTCCTGGTCTCCAGATGGTAAATCGGTTGCGTTTGGTGCAAGTGATAATGCCGTTCGAGTGATAAATGCTTCCAACGGTATGCCTGAAGTCTTCATGGCAGGACACAATGACTGGGTACGGGGAACCATTTTTTCTGCCGATGGTAAAGCCGTCTTCTCGGTGAGTCGGGATAAAACAGTGAAACAGACGGATGTAGCCACAGAGAGGTTTGTTGGTAATGTGACGACGCATACCCCTGGAGTTCTCAATGGTGGGCAAAATGCCATAGCGGTTCGTCCAGGAAAGACTGAACTCCTGGTCGGGGGAGCAGACGGCAAAGCGAAACTCTTCAGACAATCCACCAAAGCGGCCCCAGCCGGAGGTGGAAACCCCAATCAAATTCGGGAGTTTAAAGAGCAAATGGGAAGAATATTTACCGTTTGTTTTAATCCTAAAGGGAATCTCTGCTTTTCGGGGAGTAGCTTGGACGGTAAGGGAGAGGTGAGGTGTTTTGAAGTGGATTCAGGTAAGCAATTATGGTCCAGGGAATTTGCGAACTCTCCGGTATATGCGTTGTCCGTTCCCAAAAATGGAAAAGAATTGGCTGTCGGTGGGTATGATGGAGAAATTAAGATATTAGCCGTTTCATCGGGCGAAACAGTTCGTTCATTTTCTGTTCCGGTACTCGACTCCAACTCAGGGCAGAAAAATAAAGATGAATTATTTAAGGCTTTTTCCCAAACGGATTTGATTGCTGAGGAGTCACTCCCTGAAAAAGTTGAGGTTAAAAGTTTAAGTACTTTTCCCAAAGAAATATCCATCACTTCCCCCGTCGAGTATACGCAAATCCTGGTTGAAGCCGACCTTGGTGGCGGGAGGGTTGCAGATGTAACCCGAATGGTTCAATGGTCAGGAATAGAAAATATCGGAAAAGTGGATAACCGCGGACTTTTCACCCCAGCCAAGAACGGTAACGGCACCCTCACCGCTTCTCTTGCGGGGAAATCCAGTGAGATCAAAATTTCAGTGGCAGGTTTGAATAAGGAATATCAGCCGGATTTTATTTCAGAAGTGAATCCGGTTATTTCAAAACTAGGATGCAATGCAGGAACCTGCCACGGAGCCAAAGATGGAAAAAATGGCTTCAAGCTTTCGCTACGGGGGTATGATGCCTTGTACGATATTCGCGGATTTACCGACGATATGGCATCGCGGCGGGTGAACATGGCCGTGCCTGAAAGAAGCCTCATGCTCCTGAAAGCAACGGGAAAGGTTCCTCACGAGGGAGGTCAATTGACAAAAGATGACTCCCGTTATCATCGGATAATCAAAACCTGGATTGGGGATGGTGCCACGGTTGATATGAAAGCAAGAAGAGTTAGGGAGATTAAGCTTTATCCGCAAAATCCTGTGGTGGAAGAAATTGGAGCGACTCAGCAGTTCCGTGTAGTAGCTTTTTACGAAGACGGTTTGGTAAGGGATGTAACCCGGGAAGCATTTGTGACCAGTGGCAATGGCGAAGTGGCTGAGCATGATCCCCTCAGTTTGATGACCACCTTACGCCGAGGAGAAGCACCGATTTTGGCCCGGTTTGAGGGCAGGTATGCGGCGACAACCCTTACGGTGATGGGCGATCGTTCGGGATTTGCCTGGAAGGAACCGAGTTCGAATAACCGGATAGACCAACTGGTCTCTCAAAAATGGAAGAGAATGAAAATTCAACCTTCCGCCCTGGCAAGTGATTTGGATTTCCTTCGTCGTATTTATTTGGATCTTACCGGACTTCCACCTTCAGACTCAAAAGTAGCGAGCTTTTTGGAGGATAATCGTTCCGTGAATAAGAAGCGGAATGAATTGATTGATCAGTTGATTGGTAATGACGAATATGTCGAGCACTGGTCGAACAAGTGGGCGGATATGCTGCAGGTGAATGGAAAGTTTCTGGGGAGGGCGGGGGCCACGGCTTTGCGTGAATGGATCGAAAATGAAATAAAGAAGAATACTCCGTACGATGAATTTGCTCATAAGGTGCTTACTGCTTCCGGTTCCAATAAAGAAAATCCCGCTGCATCTTATTATAAAATCTTGAGGACTCCTGAAGATACAATGGAAAATACCACCCATTTATTTCTCGCCACCCGATTTAACTGTAATAAGTGCCACGATCATCCCTTTGAGCGTTGGACCCAAGATCAATATTACGAAATGGCAGCTCATTTCGCCCAATTTAAGTTGGAAAAAGACCCGGCAGCGGGCAAGCAGACGATTGGCAAGACCGCTGTGGAGAGAGCGAAACCACTATACGAAATCGTGAAGGATGTGAAGACTGGAGACATCAAGCACGAAAGGACCGGGCAAGTAACGGCACCTGATTTTCCTTATCCGGCAAAGTTTGAAGATAACGCATCTTTTTCTCGCCGAGACCGGTTGGCTGCCTGGATGACTTCGGAGGACAACCAATACTTTGCCCGCAGTTATGTGAACCGTATTTGGGGTTATCTGTTTGGAGTAGGCATCATTGAGCCTATTGACGATATCCGAGCCGGTAATCCTCCCAGTAATCCAGAGTTGCTGGATTATCTTGAAAGTGAATTTGTATCCAGTGGTTTTGATGTGCAGCACATAATCCGTTTGATCTGCCAATCCAGAACTTACCAACTGTCCGTCGAGACGAACAAGTGGAACGAGGATGATCAAATCAATTTTTCGCACGCACTTCCTCGAAGACTTTCGGCTGAAACACTCCTGGACGCAGTTTACACTGTGACAGGCTCACAAACAAGATTTCCGGGTGTTCCTGCGGGTACCCGAGCTGCCTCTTTGCCTGATGTTGGAATTTCTCTTCCTGATGGTTTTCTTGGCACTTTTGGAAGACCTGCCAGAGAAACTTCCTGCGAGTGTGAAAGAAGCGGTGAATTGCAACTGGGGCCGATCATGGCACTGGTCAGTGGTCCAACCGTAAATAACGCGATCTCTGATCCGAAGAATGCAATTTCAAAGTTAGCCAAGGAAGAGTTGGATAACCGAAAACTGATCGATCGTTTATTTCTTCGTATTTTAAATCGTCCGGCATCCGAAGAAGAGATTAAACGGAGTCTAGGTCTGTTTACTGAAACCATTGAAGGAGACCACGAAGATCTGATCGTAAAATTAGAGGAGGCGGAGAGTAAGATTAAAGATTGGTTGGAAAAAGAGGAGAAGGCTCGCTCACTTGCAATTGCAAATGCCCAAAAGAAACTGAATGCTTACAAAGAAGAGACCGCCGCTGCGGTTAAGGAAGCCAATGATAAGCGTCGTGCCAGGATTGACAGTGCCCGGGCCAATCTTTCTAAGTTTGATGATTCTCTTCCAACTAGGCTTGTTAACTGGGAAAATGATTTTTCATCAGGAAAAAGTGAATGGTCGAATTTAAATCTTACCAATATAAGTTCGAAGATGCCCGGAGTTAAATTTGAAGATCAAAAGGATGGTTCTGTTTTTGTGGGGGGACGTAGTGCAAAAGGGTTTTACAAAATTTCAACCTCATCCTCATTGAGTAAAATTACTGGATTACGGATTGAAGCCATGCAGGACGGACGTTTGCCGAGAGGGGGCCCCGGACGGGCACCAAATGATGGAAACTTCGTGCTTACAGAGTTGGAGGTAACCGCCCGTCCAACCAAGGATTTGAAATACTGGAAAACGATCCATAACTCAAAATGGGAGAGCACAGCCATTCCAGCATCGTGGAAAGTAAATGCGGGTTCTTCTCTTGAGGATGGCAATCAATCTGCAGTGCTTCGTAAAAAAGAACAGAAAGGATCTGTGCAGATGAGTGAGTTTTTTCATGTTGGTCCATTCACGGGGGTTGGTTTCGATCAAAAAGCTGGCCCTGAACTTGCATCGACTTTCGATCGCCAGAAGACTTTTCAGCATGCTGGGGGAACTTTGAAATGGATAAGCAAACCCGAGTGGAAAGATGGTGAACTTTACGGATCTGTCTTCAGTTCGGAGAATTCATCGAATTACTTGGCCAAAGAAATTGAGGTCTCTGCAGACATGGAATTACCAATCAGTCTGGGTAGTGATGATGGAATTAAGGTATTTCTGAACGGTCAAAATATCTTATCCAACAATATTGGGCGAGGTGCGGCACCCGATCAGGAGAAACTAGTCCTGAAATTAAAGAAAGGTAAGAATGTTTTACTATTGAAAATCCACAACGGTGCAGGACCATCCGGGTTTTATTTCAAATCAGGTATAGGCCAAACCACATTACCAGGCCTTACCTTCAATGATAAATTGGTTCCGGGGAATTATGTACTTTTATTCAAGGGACGAAATGTAGCCAAGTCTCAGGCCAAAGTGGTTCTGCCTGAATCAGTGAAAATAGCAAATAAAGCAAGTGATCACTCGATCCAATTGAAAGGAGATAATGACTGGCATGATTATCGAATCGAATTTCTTTTAGAAAAAGATTCCAACGGCTTTGAACTTTTACTTTCTGATAAGACTGCCATTCAATCTATTCGATTATACCGTAATGGGCTTCCTCAAAAACTGTCTTTTGAGAATGCTCTCGCTACCTTCAGCCAAGGGGGGTACCCGGTGGCCACTGCGGTTGATGGAAAAGTGGCTCCTTCCAGTAATGGGTGGGCGATTTCTCCGCAAATGGGCAAAACTCATTACGCTTCTTTCCAGGTGAAGAATCCTGTCGGTTTTGATGGACCCACTGAATTGGAGATTTTAATGAAGCAGGAATTTCAAAGTGGGCAGCATTCTTTGGGTAGATTCCGGGTGGCCGTCACCGATGTTGACAAACCAATATCCTATGGTCTGCCTGATGAGATTGTGAAAATCTTTGCCGTTGCCAAGGATAAGCGATCGCCTGAGCAAAAGAAGAAAGTATCTGACGCATTCAAGGCGGGAAACCCGGAAAGGGTTGCTCTTAACAACGCTTTGCTTGAAGCAAGTAAACCTTTACCCAAAGACCCCAAGCTCACTGAATTTGAAACCGCTTTGGCTGCAGCGGAAAAACCGCTGGGTCTACCACCCGAAGTGACCCGTTTGCGTCGGGCCCTTTCTTTGAGCGAGAAACAACTGGCTGACAAAAGGGTGATAGGTGCACAGGACTTGGCGTGGGCTCTGATTAATACACCAGCCTTCCTTTTTAATCGATAGGCATAGCTTATTTTCTGCTTTCAAAACAATAAACATCTAAACTAGGATACAATAATGATCGGACTATCAGGAGAATTAGGAAAAGACCTTTGTGATAGGCATCTGCCCATGAGCAGGAGAGATGTCTTAAAAGTGGGTGGTTCCAGCATGCTCGGACTTTCTCTTGGAGCAATGCTGCAAATGAAAGCACAAGCTTCACCATTGGCAGGCGGAGGCCCAGGATGGGGAAAAGCCAAAAGTATTATCATGATCTATCTGCAGGGTGGACCCAGCCATTTGGACCTTTGGGACCCCAAGCCCGACGCTCCCGATAATGTTAGAAGTATTTTTAAACCTATTCCCACCAAAATACCTGGTGTAAATTTCACTGAGTTATTACCGAATCTTGCAAAGGTAAATGATAAATTTACCATGATGAGATCCGTCAGTTACACACCAAAAGGTCTGTTTAATCATACGGCGGCCATCTACCAGATGATGACTGGTTACACGACGGATAAAGTGAGCCCTTCAGGACAACTGGAACCGCCCAGCCCCAAAGATTTTCCCAATTTTGGCTCCAATATTGTACGGCTTCGTCCAAGTAATGAGCCAATGCTTCCTTTTGTGATGCTTCCTCGTCCGCTACAAGAGAGTGGCGTGGTGGGCAAGGGGGGGACGGCTGGTTTTCTGGGTAAGGCATATGATCCTTACACCTTATACCCACCAGGTGGGGATATGGATATGCAGAAAATGGCGAAAATCCGGGTGGATGATCTGGAGATGCGCCCTGATATGTTTGGGGTGCGGTTAAAGAGGCGGGCGAGGTTGCGAAATTCGATTAATGAAGCCATGCCGGTCATTGATAAGGCGGTCGAACATTACAATTTAAACACCCACTATGATCGGGCATTGGACTTGGTTTCTTCGGGGCGGGCAAGGGAAGCTTTCAATCTTGGTCAGGAGAAAGAAGCCTTACGCGACTCTTATGGACGGAATACTTTTGGGCAAAGTTGTTTGCTTGCCCGCAGACTGGTCGAGGCAGGAACCCGTGTAGTCGAGGTTATCTGGCCCAAGGTTGCCAATTCGGATAATCATTCGTGGGATGTGCACAAAGGACTACCTAAACGTATGAAGGATCAGTCAGCTCCGATGCTGGATATGGGCTTGTCCGGACTTATGACTGACTTGGATCAACGAGGTTTGCTGGACGAAACGATGGTTGTCTGTGTTGGCGAGTTTGGCAGAAGTCCAGAGAAAGGGGTTAGCACCTCTGGGAATGGAAACAGTGCAGACGGTCGGGATCACTGGCCTTACTGTTACACTGGAGTCATTGCCGGAGCCGGAATTAAACGGGGCTATGTCCATGGGGAATCCGACAAGACAGGTTCTTCTCCGCTAGAGAACCCAGTTCATCCACGCGAACTCCTTGCTACTATTTACCATGGATTTGGGATTAATCCGGAAACGATAGTTTATAATCACCTGAACCAGCCCAGAGAACTTGTCAAAGCTCAGGCGGTCACTGAACTTTTTTCCTAGAGCAAAAGGACTTAGATGATTTCCCGATACGCAACGCTGGTTGCGTGGCTAGTTAGCCTTTGTTTGTGGGGATGTGTTCGAAACATTGATCCTCAAAAAGCCGATGAAGAAGTTCGAAAACTTTTGGTGGATGTCCCAGGTTTTGACTGGGAGCCCGGTGCTGAATCACGCCTGGCTTTCCCGGACAGTGATACTCTCCCTGTTCCACCGATAGATGATAATGCCTCAAGGGAAATCACGCTCAGAATTCAAAAGGAGGATGCGTATGAGGATGGAAATATTTCGAGTATTCTTGATACGCGGCAATGGAGGAAATCCTTACCCGCCGATGCAAACGGCTCGATTCTACTGGATCTTGAAACTTCAATGGAATTGGCATTGCTCCATTCCCGGGAATTTCAGCAACAAAAAGAAGCCCTTTATCTGTCGGCTCTTGATGTGACCTACGAGCGGTTCCAACTTGGTCCGGTTCCCTTTGCGGGAGTTTCGGGTCAAGTCAGTCAGGAAATGGATGAGGATGCTTCAGATTTCCAGACAAGAGCCAGTGCCGGCTTTCGCGGAATTGCTGGGAAAGGAACAACCTGGGTGACCTCGCTGGCAAATCGTTTGAGTATCGAACTGAGTGGAGGAGATGTGGAGGTGGGCGGTTCGCTGGCCAATCTTACCGTGACCCAACCCTTACTTCGTGGTGCCAGTCGTAGAATTTATTTAGAGCAATTGACGCAGAGTGAGAGATCTTTATTGGCCGACGCCCGAAGTCTTGAACAGTTCAGGCAGGGATTTTTTCTTCATGTTGTCTTAGGCTCAAACCCGGCTGGTAGTGTTGGCAGTGGTCGCGGCATTTCAACCATTTCTCCTCCATCGACTGGAGTTTCCGGTTTTCTCGGCTTAGTCCAGGAACTCCAAAGAATTCGAAACCAGGAAGCAAATGTAGCTAAACTTAACGACAGTCTTTTACAATTGGAAGCGGCATTCGAAGCCGGTCGGATTGGCAGTCGCTTGCAGGTAGATCAAGCCCGGCAGGCTCTTTTTAACGGGCAAAGTAGACTATTGGCAGCGAAATCTTCCTTTGCCAATCGATTGGACGGTTACAAGATGTTTCTTGGTCTGCCTCCCGATGTTTCGATGCGGGTAATGGATGATTATATCGAAAGCTTTAGGCTTACGGATCTTGAACTTGTTGAATTGCAGGAAGGCGTTAACCGCATTTTATCAGCGGTTAGAAACCCTGAGGAAGTGAGTACACTTGAGTCCTTGCGGTCTTATTTTGAGCAAGTAGTGCAGATGAAGACAAAGACACAGCTCAGCATGGAAAACTTGAGAAAAGATTTCTCGAAGTTTCAGGAAGTGTTACCTCAACGAAAAATTGGTTTTGCCAGCTTGCGAAAACGGTCTGATTTAAAAGAACTAGGAATGGGAGAAGAAGCTTTTCGGGATGAGGACCTAGACCGCCTATTGGAAGAACTGAACTCCACTATTATAGGGGTCGATGATTCCCTTCAGCTATTTTATGAAAATATTGAAGAGTGGGAAGAGGAATCCGAGGCCTTACCCTTAGAGGCTGCCCGGGGTCGTTTTTCCCTTTTGCTGAATGGATTCTCGGGCACATTGCTGGAGCTTTCTTTGGTAAAAGCTTCTGCACGGTTGGAATCCATTATCATGGAAGAAATGGTGATCTCTCCGAAGGATTCTTCCGCAATCGCATCGTCTTTCCGTATGGACTGGAAAAATAATCGGGCTCTGTTAGTCGATGTTTGGAGAAAAGCTGATTTGGCAAAGGAGGATCTGAAGACTGATCTCGATTTGGTTTTATCGGGAAACCTGGGATCTGATTCGATGGGTGCCGGCCAATTCGAATCCGATGAAAGTCGAGTTCGCTTAGGGATAGAATTGGATACACCTTTATCCAAAGTTAAGGAAAGGAATCGCTATAAAGCCTCGCTTCTTCGTTACCAACAGGCTCGCAGATCGTACCTTGCCTTTGAAGACAGCATCTTAAGAGCCTTTCGTGAACATCAACGGTTATCAAAATTATTTCAGCTAAATTTTGAACTCAGCCGGGCTGCGGTTCGGGGTGCGATCGCTCAGGTGGACCTGGCCCGTATGCGCTTAGATGAACCACCACAGCCAGGTCGTAATGCCCAGTTTGGTGCCACCACAGCCAGAGACTTGGTTAATGCACTAAACGACCTTCTGGATGCAAGTAACAGTTTTGTCGAAGTGTGGATTGGGTATGAAGCGATGAGAATGAGGTATGCTTATGACTTGGGTACCATGCAATTATCAGAGCAAGGAATCTGGGTTGGTACCGCTCAATAGACGGTTCCTAATAACTAAGTCCTAACTTGCTCTTCTTAAGCTATTAAATATTATTAATTTGATGTTTTTACACCCCAAAAATCGAGGTTTCGTGTCAACGAAGACACTTATGGGACTTGCTGGTGCAGGTGCCTTATCCTTGCTTTGGTGGATGAGTGGGGACGAAGACTCTTTGGTTGCTGATATTCAGCCTCTTTTTGAAGAAGTAAAAGTAAGTGATTTCGTATTGGAGTTTGTTGAGCCTGGGGAGATTGAAAGTGCAGAAAATGTTGAGATCAAAAGTGAAGTGAGGAGTCGAAGCTCTTCAGGCACGGCCATCCTTGAGATTGTTCCCGAGGGAAAGGTAGTGGAAAAAGGAGATTTTCTGGTGAGACTTGATGATGCTTCCTTACAAAAGGATCTCCTTCGCCAGAGAATATCCGTGCATCAGTCAAAAGCTACACTCGTTAAAGCCACGGCCGATGTGGAAGCGGCAAAACTGGCTTTGCAGGAATATCTTTCCGGTTCTTTTCGTGAGAATGAAGAACAGCTTGAGAGTGCAGAGTTTGTTGCCAAAGAAAACCTAAGGAGAGCCCAGGAATATTTGGTTTACAGTAAGAAACTCGCCGCAAAAGGGTATGTATCTGAAGCTCAGTTGGAGGCGGATCAATTTGCTGTTGAAAAGGCGAGGAAGGAATTGGATTTAGCCCAAACCAAATTAGAAGTACTACGCACACACTCCAGGAAAGCTAAGGTTAATGATTTAAACGCGTCAATTCTCACCGCAGAAGCTCGACTACAATCGGCTCAGAATTCCTATCAGTTAGAGAAAACCCAGGAGAGTGAAATTGAAGAACAAATCGAAAAATGCATGATTTTATCTCCGTCTGCTGGTGAGGTGACCTATGCAAACAATACGAAATCTGGTTCTTCGGATTCTGTATTGATTGAGGAAGGGAAGCAAGTTCGTGAAAATCAAACTATAATCCGATTACCGAATGCCTCCCTTTTGCGTGTTCGGGCCAAGGTTAACGAAAATAGAATCGAGCAGGTCCGTCCGGGAATGAAGTGCAGTATTCTTATTGATGCCATGCGCGACCTTGAACTGGATGGTACCGTTGAGTCAGTCAGTGAATATCCTATTCCTTCGGCTAGCCGTTACACAGCACATATCAAAGAATACTCTACTGAGATCGTGATTAACAACCCACCATCCGGAGTAAGAACCGGAATGACTGCTAAGGTTACCATCAAATCAGAATTTATTCAAAATACCTTGCAGGTCCCTCTGACAGCTGTTTTCCGAAATGATAATAAGTCCTTCTGTCTGGTTAAGAGTCAGGATGAAACTATGGAAATTCGTGAGATTCAATTGGGTTCCCACAATATGAATATGGCAGTTGTCACAGGTGGATTGTCTGAGGGAGAAACAGTGGTGGTGAATCCCGATCATTTTCGGTCAGACCTTGAGCTTGCTCAATCCCAATCGCTGGCCCAAAAATAAGGTTTTCACCTAACTTCAAAAATTTGCATGAGCTCTGAACTTTTTTCATGAAGCTTGCATTCAGCGTTCACTCACTCTCTAAAATTTATGAGATGGGAGAGGAGCAAGTTATTGCTCTTGATGGTATTAACCTAGATGTCCCGGAGGGCGACTATGTTGCAATCATGGGACCGTCAGGGTCAGGGAAAAGTACATTACTTAATGTATTGGGGTGCTTAGACCAACCATCCTCGGGGCAATATCAACTATCAGGAACTCCCGTTGAAGAGTTAAGCGATCAGGAATTGTCCTCCCTGCGTGCGAAATCAATTGGTTTCATCTTTCAGTCTTATAACTTGATTCCTTATCTATCTGTTCTTGAAAACATTGCGTTACCGGCTAGCTACGAAAAAGATTCTCAGTTATCCCTTGAACAAACCAAGTTATTAGCCAACCGGGTTGGACTGGAGGATCGTTACGACCACCGTCCCTTGCAACTGTCCGGTGGACAACAGCAACGAGTGGGCATTGCCCGTTCTCTGGCCAATGATCCTACCTTTATTCTTGCGGATGAGCCCACTGGCAATCTTGATTCCAAAACAACTGAGGAGATTCTTTCCTTGTTGGATGAGTTTAACAGAAACGGGAAAACAATTGTTTTGGTCACCCATGAGGAAGAAGTGGCTTCCCGTGCCAATCGAGTCATTAGGATGCTTGATGGTAAGATTGTAAGTGATGAGCGAACGAAAGATCCTCACTCAATTCGAAGAAAAGAAGTCGCCTCTCAAGATGATCAAGTAATCTCTCCAACCAATTACCTGCAACGATCATTACGAAATCTTTGGAAAAGTGCTTTTCAGAGCATTGTGACTCACCCCCTGCGTTCTTTACTGACTGGACTGGGAGTATTTATTGGGGTCGTTAGTGTGCTTTGGCTTTTAGCGATCGGAGAAGGAATCGCTGAGCAGGCAGAGGGTGAGATTATGGAGCTCGGGGCCAATAATCTGATTGTCTCAAGTAAAAGACCTCCTGAAGAGGAAAGATCAAGTAAGGGAGCCTATTTCTATTCTTATGGTTTGACTGAGAATGATTATTACAAGATTTCTAAAACTGTTCCCCATATATCCGCGGCATATCCCACAAGAGAACTGGACCGAAGAAGGGTTTTTACAAAAGATGGGTCAGCCCGGTCTGAACTATTGGGATGTTTGCCGAATTATCGTAGCCTTCATGATCTCGTCCTGACCAAGGGTCGCTTTATCAATGATCAGGATATCAAGGATGAAACTGAAGTTTGTGTACTGGCCACCAGTCTTGCCCGTACCCTTTTCCCTTTTGGGGACTCACTTGGTAAACCCGTAAATATTGGCGGTAATTTATATGTTGTTGTTGGAGAAGTTGCTCCCCGAACAAATTTAAACGATACGGGAGATCTAGGCTTTAAGGAATTATTTGAGGACAATGTCTATCTGCCTCTTTCCACTCACTGGGCAAGAATATTTGACTATTACTATCGCGGTTACGACGGAAGTCATTTGATTTCAAAGCTCATCTTGACGATAGATGAACAAAGCAAGTTGATTACAGTTGCTCAAATGATCAGAGATATTCTGCAAAAAGATCACGGAATGGAGGATTATCAGGTAACCGTACCGCTCGAATTAATGGAACAGGCGGAAAGAGCGAAAATGACTTTTGTTGCCTTGATGGGCTTAGTTGCCGGTATTTCCCTTTTTGTGGGCGGTGTAGGGATTATGAACATCATGCTGGCAACTGTCACGGAGCGTACTCGTGAGATCGGAATCCGACGAGCCATAGGGGCGAGGAAACAGGATGTTGTTTTTCAATTTCTCGTTGAAACCGTCACATTGACAGGAATGGGAGGTTTGGCCGGGATAGTTGTAGGCCTACTTTGCGAGCCTGCATACAAAACAATACTTGAATTTATGGAAAAGCTTACACCGACTCTTTATGAATCCTTACCTCCTTCGATGCAGGATATGACACCGGTTATAGTTCCCTGGGCTCTCCCTTTGGTTTTCTGCGTATCAGTCCTTACTGGGATAATCTTCGGGCTCTATCCCGCTCGAAAAGCTGCCCAAATGGATCCGGTCGAAGCACTACGACACGCCGCGTAGGTCAGAGAAACCCTGCTTACAAATTGGTCTGATAAACCTTTTGTATCCTTGAATACCAATTGAAGTATAACGCGAGTCCGAAGTGGCGGGCCAGGGGCCACCGTGATGGGTGGCTATACCAGGCACAACTCCGGGAGGGAAACCATTCCAAAGGATTCGTCCCACTTTAGATTCAAGAATAGGGAAAAGTGCTGAGGCCTCTGGTTTGTCATTTTCAGACACAAGCATTGATGCGGTCAGACTGCCTTCCATCGACTTGGCAACTGCGAGCATTTCAGTAAATTCACGAGCAATGATCACAATAGAAGCTGGGCCAAATGCTTCGGCTTTTAATTCAGGTCGGGTTAGGAAATCCTTGGCCATGGTTTTAAAGATTCGAATCTTTCCTTTTGTGTTATTTGACTGAATCTCTGACTGGGCAATGATTTCCAAGCTTTGGGCTAAATCCAATGATGTCTTTTCATAGTTTTGCAAAACATCGGAATTAAGCATGGGAAGAGATTCATTTTTTAATACCGAATCAAGCAAGGATTGCTCGAATATTTCGTCAAATGATTCTTCCAAAATAATTAAAGCCCCCGGTTTTGTACACATTTGACCGGCAAACAGGTTTACTGCATCGATATAGGCACTGATAAGTTTGTCACCCTTTTCCTTTAGGGCAAAGGGTAGACCAAATACGGGGTTTAAGCTCCCCATTTCCGCATGAAATGGAATTGGAGAAGGCCTCGCATTCGCTACTTTATAAAGGGCTTTCCCACCCTGAAGAGAACCGGTGAACGCAACGCAGGCCGTTCTCGGGTGAGAAACAAGTGCAGTGGAAACACCATGACTTTCGCCATGAACTAAATGGAAGCATCCGTCAGGCATATTCGATTCTCTCTTGGCCTGATTTACAAGGTCGGCGAGGAGTTGGCAGGTTTGGGCGTGTCTCGGATGGGATTTGACCACCACCGGACAGCCTACTGCAAGTGCACTGGTTGTGTCGGTACCAACAACTGAGATAGCAAGCGGGAAATTGCATGCTCCTATAACCACAAC
>JBMYOA010000012.1:0-20310 GCA_049598825.1 Opitutales bacterium
CTTTTTAAATGCCACTTTCCAATCATTGCAGTTTGGTAGCCTTTATTTTGTAAAAGCTTGGGAAAAGTTTGCTGCTCACCATCAAATCTCTGGCCGTTCGTAAGCTGTCCGTTCAGATGGCTATGTTTCCCTGTTAGAATGACAGCACGACTGGGAGCACAGATCGAGTTGGTAACAAAGGCACGATTAAAAAGCATTCCATCTTTGGCAATGCGGTCAATATTAGGAGTCTTGTTGCGATTCGACCCATAAGCTGAAATAGCCTGATAGGCATGATCATCGGTAAAGATAAAAAGTACATTCAATGGTTTTGCCTCTATGGCAAAGACCAGAGTAAAGAGACAAAGAGGAATTTTAATCATGTTTTTGAGCATGAGATATTTTGTTCATCATTAAATTTACCTTGGCAATTGGAAAATGGGGTATGAAATGCATTTGGTGAAAGAAAGAAGAGGGTCAATAAAGTGAGCACTGATTCGAAAGATCGGCCATTCAGGGTTGTTTGGCCGTTAATGATTTCGCAAACCATTGGGGCCTTTAATGATAATGCAATGAAGGCAATGTTGCCGCTGATGGCAGCGGTACAATTCGGTAAGGCCAGTATGGACAGTGTTAATCAACAGGTTTCGATTCTTTTGATTATTCCTTTTGTTCTTTTTGCTCCAGCTGCCGGTTGGGTCACGGATCGTTTTTCCAAAAAAAAAGTAATCGTCACTGCGTTGCTAGGTCAGTTGTTTGGATTGGGGATTCTGGGGCTCGCTTTATACAATCAAAGTCTTGAATTTTCATTGGCTGGTTTTTTTATCCTGTCGGTTCAGTCTGCTTTTTTTTCCCCTGCAAAAAAAGGAATTCTCAAAGAGCTGATCGGAACACAGAGACTCGCCAAAGCTGTAGGTTTTATGGAAATGCTGGCGATGGTCGGTATACTAGGGGGAGCGTTTGCAGGAGCTGTAGTGTTTGATCAGATGGTGGAGTCTCGGGGAGGATGGACTGCCGCCCTGTTCGTATGTGGTTTTATTTCTTCCCTGGCTTTTTTCTCTTGGCTTATTGCATGGCCTATTCCTGAGACAGGAGTCTCTGGAAGTAAACCATTCAGGCCATCTGTGATGATAAATCATTTTCGTGACCTGTTTTACTTATTGAAGAGGAAAGAATTAAGGTATGCAGCTCTGGGAGATGCGTGGTTTTGGGGGGTTGGTGGATTTTTTTATCTCGTACTGGTTAAAATTTCAGGGGAAGTGGTGGCGGGGAAAGTGGGTATGGGTACTCTTTACGGTTTCTGGTTTTTATTGTTGGGAGTCGGAATCATGGTGGGAAGTATTTTTGTTGCTTATTTGAATCGTGGCCGGATCGAGATCGGACTCTCTGCTATAGGTGCTTTAGGTATGCCGTTAGTATTTATTGGGTTCTGTTTATCTGACCCTTTATCCCAGGTTTTTAATGGATTATGTCTGGGTCTTGGTTTTTTTGGAGCACTTTTCTTCGTTCCACTGAACGGTTATATTCAGGACCGAGCTCAGGAGAATGAAAGAGGTCGAGTCTTGGCTGCTTCCAATCTGCTGACTCAGCTTGTTGGTATTTTAATGATTCTTTTACATGCGTATCTCTCAAATATAGTTGGAATGAGTGGCAAGGAGGAGCTCCTGGTTATTTTGATACCAGCGATGGTAATTGGACTACTGACTCTTTGGAGCACATTGGAAGATTTTTTCCGGGCATGGTTTCACATGTTTCTCCGTGTTTTTTACAGAATTAATATTCTTGGGATGGAGAATTTCCCTAAAGAAGGAGGATGCTTGCTTGTCTGTAACCACCTGTCCTACGCCGACCCAGTTTTTATCGGAGCGGCTTTTCCTCGAAAAATCCGCTATCTGGCTTACTCAGGTTTGGCCAGTTCCTACCTTTTAAGATTTGTTTTCCGATTAACCCAAACCTTAACGGTATCACCTGAAAAATCTCTTAGCAGTATTAAAGAATCGGTAAAAAGGCTAAAGGAGGGACTTCCTCTTTGTGTTTTTGCTGAAGGCGGAATCTCTCGAACTGGGTTGGTCCTCCCCTTTATGCGTGGCCCCATTCTTTTGGCCCAAAAATCGGATGTACCGGTGATTCCCGTACACTTGGACGGGGTTTGGGGCTCGATTTTCAGTATGAGCCAAGGATGTTTTTTTAAAAAATTACCTGTTTCATTTCCGTATCGCGTAACGGTAAGGGTGGGGCAGCGATTTACTCCGGAGGCAATTTCTCAGGTTACATGTCAAAATGCAGTTATGGAACTTGGCCGCCTTTCTTTTACTGAACGACTGAAGAAAAAACTTCTTTTGAAAGATCTGCTTAATAAAATTTTTTTTAAAAGAAGAGATGGCCTGTTTTTCCAGACAGAAGATGGGACACAAATTCTCCATACGGATTTTGTCAGAATGGTCCGCGGGACTGGCGAAGAGTACCCTGTTTATTTAAAAAGTTGGATAGAGGATATCAGGGGCGTCATCGGGGGGAACCAGATAAAACAAAATGTCGTTTTAAGTAATTGGATGAGATTACAGGAAACTCATTTTTGGGATTATCAGAAAATAAAAGTTATGAAAGCTGACGAGATCTGGCTTAAGCAATTTTTACCGTGGGCAGGAATAATGTGGGGGCGGTCCATTTATGATCAGGGAGATTCTTACCTGCTAGTCTCGAAAACGGCCCAGGTTTCCTCACCAATCATAACCCTTTCGGGCCTTGCAACGAAGAAAGGTGGCATCGTTACATTGAATGCCTTGAGTGATTCACTTACTTTACCTGAACAAAATGAAAGTAAGCAGAAGGTTTATAAAGAAAATACGGAGGGGCGATTGCTGGTTGGATTCAGTACTTTTGAAAAAGAAGGGGCTTCCTATATTTTAGGATTACCAAATGAGGAAGAGGTCAAGATCAGCGGCTTTGACGAAGAAGGTTTCGTACTCTCCTCCTGAGCTCATTAGATCAAAGCTTTTCCTTTTTCTCTGCTTCTGATAGTTTCAGAGTATTACCAGTTCCTCAACTTTCTTATGACAAATTTTCTTTCTGAATCCGCTTCTTTTGCCGAACTTATTAGGCAGTTTGAAGGATCGTCCGTACTTGTGCTCGGCCATCGACGGCCTGATGGCGATTGCATCGGGTCCCAAGTGGCTCTGACACGAATTTTGCGAGCAATGGGAACCAATGCAATTGCAGTCAATAATGATCCCGTACCCCGCACGCTTCAAAAATTCGTGGGCGACACACCCTTTACAGATCCTCAAGGGATAGAGGCAGGGGATTATAAGATAGTGACAGTTGACTGTGCCGATCATGCACGGGTGGGTGATGAGTTGAGAAAACGCTTTCCTTCTGTTTTTCTTAATGTGGATCACCATGTCTCTAACACTAAATTCGCAGAACATAACTTCGTGTTATCCGATGCGTCAGCAACGGGTGAAATTTTAGCGAAATTCTTTTTTGATTCCGATCTTGAGGTCGATCAAACGACTGCGGATGCTCTATACTTAGGAATTTGTACTGATACGGGCCAATTTTGCTACTCTGGCACGAATGCGGCCGTTTTTGAGGTTTGTCGAAAACTTTGTGAATCGGGTTGTAATCCATCTATGGTGGCCCATGAGTTGTATGAAAGGGAAAAGCCCGGCAGGATTCAACTTTTGCAAAAGTTTCTTGCCAGTTTTCGAATGGAATTCAACGACAGCGTTTGTATCGGGAGTATTCGTGAAGATTTTTATCAAGAAACTGGGACCAAACCGGAAGACGCAGAGAACTTCGTGGATTATGCCAGATCCCTGGAAGGAGTGGAGATCGGAGTTTTGGTTGAGGACCGAAATGGCAAATTAAAAGGTAGTTTTCGTGCAAAGGATAAAAAATACCGGGTTGATCTGCTTGCTAAACAGTTTTCGGGTGGTGGCCATGCTTGTGCTGCGGGGTTTAATGTCGATGTTCCCTTTGATGAGTTTTATCCCAACTTGGTTAACTCCATTGGGGAGCACTTAAAAATAGCCCAAAACGGAGGATTCTAGATGGGATTACAAGATCCAAGTTTTGAGGGGATTCTCCTGGTGGATAAGCCATCAGGTATCACATCTCATGATATCGTTGATAGACTGCGACGGAAGCTAAAGATGAAAAAAATCGGCCACGCGGGCACTTTGGATCCCTTAGCCACCGGTTTGATGATTATGCTGATTGGAAAAGCAACAAAAGTATCTCAATTTCTGATCAGTCTGGATAAAGCATATGAAGGAACCTTTAAACTCGGGGTAGAAACAGACAGTCAAGACTCGGATGGGGAGGTAGTGGAGACAAAAGATTTACCCGAAAATTTATCAGAAGAAATTATTGGAGAAGCGATGAAGGAATTTTTGGGTGACCAGTATCAGACTCCACCGATGTTTTCCGCAAAAAAAATCAACGGGGTCCCTCTTTATAAAATGGCCCGAAAGGGGAAAACCGTGGAACGAGAGCCTCGCGTTATAAGAATTAACGAATTGTCCCTCCAGGGATGGGATTCTCCTGAAGGAAGATTTTTCATGGATTGCAGTAAAGGAACCTATGTTCGAACCGTTTTCCATGATTTGGGGCAAAAGTTGGACTGCGGAGGGCATCTTACCTCGTTACGCAGGACTAAAATCAATGATTTTTCAATCGAAGGGGTTCCTACTCTTGAGGAGATAGAGACCATGGGCACTGGAGAGTTTCAATCCTTGTTAATTCCCGTTCGTGAAGCCGTGCCGGCTCATGTCCTCTAGTCTATGGGGATTTTTTCCTCTATTGAGCAATTTGGGGAGAAGTTTACCAGACCTGTAAACTTGGCTCTGGGGATGTTTGATGGTGTGCATCTTGGCCATCAACAAGTCTTATCTGCTTCGCAAGATCACGCCCGCGACATTAACGGGGTATCCGTCGCCTTTACCTTTCCTCTGCACCCGGCAAGCTTCTTGCGACCAGAAAGTGCGCCTCCTCTCCTAATGAATGCAGAGCAAAAAGCGAGAATGCTGCATTCCTATGGTATGGATCATGTGATTTTAAGAGATTTCGATGATGAGCTTGCTCATGTTTCTTCAAGTGATTTTGGCGTTTTTTTGAAGGAAAGAATTCCTTCGGTGGAAGGTTTAAGCGTCGGCCAGAATTTCAGGTTTGGAAAGGGCAGGGAAGGCGATTCATCCTTTCTTCAAGAGGTGGGTGGAAAAATGGGTATGCATGTCCAAGTGGTTAATTCCAAAAATATGGGAGAGGTTGCGGTAAGCAGTTCTCGAATAAGGGAGGCTTTGATTGCTGGTCAGATTGAAAATGTTAATCAGATGCTGGGTAGAAATTATCGTATTTATGGCTCAGTTTTTCCCGGGAAGAAAATGGGGCGTTCGATTGGCTTTCCCACAATGAATTTGGATTGGAGTCCTGAAGCTCGTCCTGCTTATGGGGTTTATGCCGGGCAGGTTAAGAATTTGAATAAAGGAGTGGTTCTTCCTGCTGTTGCCAATTATGGAATGCGTCCCACTGTCGAGGATGAAGCAGATTTACCCAAATTAGAGATTCATGTCTTGGAAGATCTCGACGAGAGAGATTGGGGCTACGATGCAGAAATTGAAATGTCTTTGGAATTCTTCATCCGATCTGAATCTAAGTTCAGTTCAGTGGAGGAACTGACTGATCAAATTAGCAAAGACATAAATAAAGCCAAAACCTTGCTTTCAATTCCATAGGTTGCCCTAGAGCTTTTGTAGTCCAGGAGACCAGCAACTAGTTCTACCTCCGATTTCTTCTCGAATCAGGGGCATATTGGTCTTGGGGCAAAATCCACCATTTTTCCATCTTACATGAAATAGCCACCCTTTGGGTGGGTCGCCACCATGTTTACCTACTGAATGCATGGCTCCATTCGCTACGAATTTAATTTTCGTAAATAACTTTTTGCGTTTGGCAGAACTTATTTCTGCACATCTTTGTGCAGGGTGGACATGGGCTCGCCATAAAACTTCATCGGCCATCCAATTTCCCATACCCTGGAAGTATCTTTGGTCGAGTAACAGAGCTTTAACTGGTCTTTTTGAATGGCGTTTCATTGCATTATCGAGAATTTCCGATTGGAACTCTGAATCAAGCATGGAGAGTGGCAATTCACTCCACCAACCCGGAGCTTCTTTGCCTATATGCAACCGGAGACGACCAAATTGTCTTGGGTCCCGAAAGATGAGTGTTTGTTTCGATTGAAGAAGAATTAATGCATCTTGCTTACAATGTTTGTAGGAAGAGTTTTCTATGTGAAGGCTGCCGGTCATGCCCAAATGAAGGCCAAGCCATCGGTTACCACTGAACTTAAATAGCATTTGTTTTCCATGAGTCGCCGAAGAAGTAAGCTTCGCCCCACTTAGTTCACTCATTACTTGTTCTCTGGAAAGCTCCCGAAAGACGCGGGAATTAGGATTGGTATAGACATCTTTAACAAACTTTCCAATACCGGGGTTCCACTGCCGACAGGCATAGGCAACTTCAGCTAATTCAGGCATCCTTCCATGGGGTTAAGGCTAGAAGTTTATTTCGAGTCAGTCGGTCTTGTTTTCGATTTGTTCGGATTTCAATAACTTCAATGCCGCGATCCCGAGGTTTTATTAGTTTTTCAATGATTTGAGACCATGAGGATAGCAGAGAATAATCTACATGGAATGCTTTGCAAAGGCTTGATAGATCAAAGCTTTGGGGAGTGGCGAAGCATTTTTCAAACTCGGGCTCTTTTGCAATTGGTAAGTTTTCGAAAATGCCCCCACCATCGTTATTGATGACGAAAACGGTTAAATTTCCCTTGAATTGATTAGCAAACAGAAGTGCATTCGAGTCGTGGAGGAAGGCAAGTTCACCTGTAAGTAGAAAATTCGGTGCCGAAGTTTCTTGGGCCATGCCCAAAGCTGTACCCAGTGTCCCGTCAATTCCATTGACTCCACGGTTACCGAAAAGTCGGCGAGATGTAGGGCTTTTCTTCCAAAACCACTCAAGGTCACGGATCGGCATACTGTTTGCAACAAATAGGTTGGCATCGCTTGGCAAGTGAAGGGAAAGAAGGTAGGCAAGTTTGCCCTCAAATGCTGGGAGTTCCTCTTCAAATGCCCGGTCTAATTTAGTTTGAACCTCTCTTTCTCCTTCAGTCCAATATTCGGTCCATCCTTGTTCGGGGGGCGGTACATTTATTTTCTCCAACTGGTCGAAACCAATTTGAAAATCTTTACTTTCGGACTGAATCGGGTCGACATTGATTCCTCTTGGTTCAATTACAATTCTTTGAGCGGACAAGCCTTTGATCCAGTTACGAAGGGTCTTGGATGTAGGCAGGGGACCCAGTGTGATTATCAGGTCAGGTTTACAATTTTCAACAAATTGAGGATCTCGTAAAAGATTTTCATATCGCAAGATTGTGTTGTTTGAACCGCTCAGACGGGTGGAGGAAAGTGAGTCGCAAAGTATCGGTACCGATGGGTTCTCAAGCCAAGGTTCAATGTCTTTTTTTGTCACATCTTGCCCGGCAATGATGAGAGGTCGTGTAGCACTAGAGATTTCCTCGGAAATACCAATGGTTGAATCAGGATAACTGATTTCTCTGGATGGAAGATTGTGATCCTTTAATTCCTGATCAATTATAACAGGAGAAGCAGGCAGGAATGGCTCTCTGAATGGGAAATTTAGATGAACGGGTCCTGGATTTAGTCCGGTTGCTTCAAGGAATGCTGTATGAAGAGCGGTGGTAATTTGTTTTTTGAACTCTTCACTCGATTGCGGAACATCCAATTGACAAAATTGTCGAACGAAACTTCCAAAAATATTTTCCTGGTAAATGGTTTGGCCAGCTCCACAGTTTTGCAATTCAGGTGGGCGGTCCGCAGAGAACAAAAGAAGTGGCGTTCCTGCATGGGATGCTTCCGTGATGGCAGGAAACCAGTGAGTGAGAGCTGAACCAGAGGTACAAATGAGCCCAACTGGCTTGTTCTGCTGTTTGCTTTGACCTAGGGCGATGAAGCCTGCACTCCTTTCGTCGAGGACGGGTATTAACTGGATATTCGAATACCTTTCGATTCCAATAATCAGAGGGGTGGAGCGGGAGCCAGGTGAGAAATAGATCGTTTCGAGTCCTAAACTAGAGAGAACTTGGGCAAAATAAGCACCACAGAGGAGATTGGCGTGGGCTATTTCGTCAGTCTTTTTATTCACGATTAGGGAAGCGTAGTTCTTCCCGTAATAACTTCAAGCATTGCTTGTAATTTCCAATCTGTCTCCTTTTTTTCCTGAGCCGGATTGGAGCCGTCTACTAAACCTGCACCAGCATAGAGAGTAAGTTTGTCGGGAAGAATTTTTCCGCAACGAATGGGAACAACGAATTCGCCTCTGCCCCGGTTATCGATCCAGCCTGTTACGCCGGAGTACCAGGTACGTGGTTTTTGCTCAAGTTTACTGACGAGAGGAAGGGCTACTTCACGAGGAGACCCGCCCATAGCCGGTGTCGGATGCAGAGCCGAAAGTACTTCAAATGGATGAATGCCATTCACAGGTTTTGCTGTCAAAGGAGTCTTGGCATGCTGAAGATTCGCAAGCCTAAGAACCCTGGGTTTTCCTTCCTTACAATTCTCAATACCAATGGAAGAAAGTCGTCTCAGAATACTTTGGATCACCAACTTGTGTTCAAGAATTTCTTTTTCCCTGCCAAGAAGCGTTTTCCCCCAGTGCGCATCTTTTCCAGCAGACATTCCCCGGGGGGCGGATCCAGCCAATGCTTCCGTTTCAAAAGAGTTTCCTGTGGATCGGAGTAAAGTTTCGGGAGTTGCTCCGACCATTAATCCATGACCGGGCTGAGATATGCAAAATGTATGACAGTCGGAGAATTTTTCACGAAGGAAATGAGCGATGGAGAAGGGAGGGAGGGGGGAATCTGTGCTGAAAGTGAGTTGTCTTGATAAGACTACTTTGGATAGCTTTTGATTCTTTATTTCAATCAATGCTTTTTCCACTGCCTTTTCGTAGTCGTAATTTTCTACAGGAGAGCCGACTTTAACCTTTTTGGGGTCACTGGCGGTGCGACTATTGAAGCGCACTCCTTTTATTTTGGAAATATGAGCTTTAAACTCATTGATGATGTTTTTCGAGGACGATTCGGGGGTGATTTCTACATTGAAAATAAGAAAGTTATAACCCTCTTTTCGAAGTACTTGCCACCTGGGTAAGAAGATTTCCAAAGGTGGAGGAAGGCTTGGGTCGTCGTAATCGTTTTCAAAAGTTGCTGACAAAAAGAGAGTGGGACCAGTTCCAGCAATTTTATGGTCACCTGCCACGACTGTTTTACTGAAAATGTCATCTGCCCATTCCTGTGCTTTCTGAAATCTTTGTGCTCCTGAAAAGCGGGCGACGCTTAGATATTCTCCGGCAGCAATCGAGAATTCATTTCCGGGCTTTTCTAAGTAACAGGTAGGGACACCTGTTTGGTGAATGGTTTCTAAAACTGCAAGAGGATCCGAGTAGTCTGTTTCAATGGTAACAGAGAGGAAATGCTGATTATTTTCTTTTTGAGTACGTGAAATTAATTCTTCAACATAATGATACAGGTCCGTTGATTCATCACAGAAAGAGGGAGGCAAAACGGGCGAGTGTAAGCTCATTTTGATGTTTTTGAGGATTCCTCGACATTTTTATCGGGAAAAAGAGGGTCATAACCGCCGGGATGCATTGGGTTGCATCTCGCTATCCTAGAAAGTGATTTGGCGATGGCTTGGTGAAGCGGTAGGTGATGAAAGCAATCCAAACTGTATTCTGAGCATGTGGGATAAAACCTACACCTGGCATATGGACCAAGAATTAGCTGCTTGATGGGTGAGAACCAACGATAAACTGAGATCACCATAATGATAGGTAATCTAATGGTTTGAGAAAATATATTTGGTGATGAAACTGACACATTTTCATTCCTATTGGGATTCCTGCACATGGGCAAAACTGTCAAATTGAATTTACTTCAAAAGGAAGTTTACTCCGAATTATCAGAAGTACGTTTTTTAGGCAGAGCCTTGGTTCTGATTTCTGTCGAGATTTGCTCGATGCATGCTTCCAGATCACAAGTTCCGTCCAGTTCGGGGTTGCTTCTTGACCGGATCGTGACTTTTCCTTCTTCCGCTTCTCTCTTACCTAAAATAATCATGTGTGGAATTTTCTCATTCTCTGCTTTACGAATTTTGGCTCCGAGTTTAGCGGCTTGTCGATCAATTCCCGTTCTAACCCCAACCCGTGAGAATTCTTTGGCACATTGTTCTGCAGCGGTTACCAAGTCATCATTCATTGGTAGGATTCTCACCTGTTCCGGGGCAAGCCAAGTGGGGAAATTTCCCCCGAAATGTTCAATTAACACCCCGCAAAACCGCTCCATAGATCCAAAGGGAGCCCGGTGGATCATGACCGGGCGATGGTCTTTATTATCTGAGCCCACATAGGAAAGATCAAATCTTTCTGGAAGATTATAATCGACCTGAACCGTGCCGAGTTGCCATTCTCTGCCAATAACATCTTTGACTACAAAATCAATTTTTGGTCCGTAGAATGCAGCTTCACCTAATTCCTCTTCGTAATCCACATCCAGTTTTTTAACAGCTTCCCGGAGAGCATCCTCCGCTTTATCCCAAGCCTCAGGACTGCCCACATATTTATCGGATTCTGGGTCTCTTAAGCTGACGCGGACACGGTAGTCGTTCATGCCAAGGATTGAGAAAACTAGCTTAACTAATCCTAAGCATCCTTGGATTTCATCCTGTAATTGATCTTCTCTGATAAATAGATGTGCATCATCCTGAGTAAAACCACGAACTCTGGTCATGCCATTCAATTCACCGGACTGCTCCCAGCGATAGACCGTGCCAAACTCCGCGAGTCGAACCGGTAGATCGCGATAGGATCGAGGTTCTGAGCGAAAAATCCGTATATGCATCGGGCAATTCATGGGCTTGAGCATATACCCATCGATGTCACCGTCATCTAGCTTGTTGGACAACTCTGAACAGGTGCATCCTTCTTCCGCCAGTTTAGTTAAGCATTCTCGATGGATGATAGGAGGATACTGGGAATCCTGATAGTAGGGGAAGTGCCCGGATGTCCGATATAGATCAAGTTTACCAATATGGGGTGTGTAAACTTGCGAGTAGCCTTGTTTCGCTAATTCTTCGGAAATGAATTTTTCGAGTTCCTGCCGAACAATCGCTCCATTCGGTTTCCACAGAACCAAACCTTGTCCAACCATTTCATCTATGTGAAAAAGCCCCAGTTCTTTTCCTAAATTACGATGATCTCTCTTTTTCGCTTCTTCAATCTGTTCAAGATGCTTTGCCAATTCATCCTTGGTCGCAAACGCAGTCCCATAAATTCTTTGCAATTGTTTATTGGAGGAATCTCCGCGGTGGTAAGAACCTGCGGTTTGCAATAGCTTAAAGGCTTTAATTTTCTTAGTGTAAGCTACATGCGAGCCTGCACATAAATCCATGAATTCGCCATTTCGATAGAAGGAAATCGCTTCGCCTTCAGGAATGTCATCAAGCCGTCCTAGTTTGTATTCCTCTTGGTTCATCTCTCGAATAATTTCCGTAGCCTCTTCACGGGATACTTCCATTCTTTCGAATCTTTGATTTTCCTTAATAACTTTAGCCATTTCCTGCTCAATTTCCTCAAGGATTTCAGGAGTGAATGAGACTTCAGAATCAAAATCATAATAAAACCCGGAATCGGTGGGGGGACCGATATCGAGTTTGGTCTCTGGGTACAGGCGAAGTACCGCAGTAGCTAGAATATGAGCAGTTGAATGGCGGATTTCCTCCAAGGGTGACATTTCCTTCATCGTGGGAATACTTTTACTTTCGCAGGGCAAATCCTGCAATGCCAAAGAAGATTCTCTAGGCGTCAAAGCCGAGATTGGGTCTCAGCCACTTAATAGCTTTTTCGATAGGCCACTTTTTTCGTCGTGCATAATCTTCCACTTGATCACGACCTAAGCTTCCTACATTGAAATAACGGGCATTAGGATTGGAGAAATATAACCCGGAAACCGAGCAACCAGGGTTCATTGCACGGGATTCGGTTAATTCTAGTCCGATTCTTTCCTCTACGGACATGAGGTGCCAGATGGTGTCTTTTTCAGTGTGGTCAGGTTGGCTTGGGTATCCGCTTGCCGGACGAATTCCTTGATACTTTTCTGCAATTAAATCCTGATTAGTGAGGTTCTCAGACATGCCAAACTTCCACCATTCCCTAATCTTCTTATGGGCTAACTCGGCCATAGCCTCTGCAAAACGATCACCGAGAGCTTTTACCATAATTGCGGAATAATCATCATTATCTTTTTCAAATTCTTCAGCCAGTTTTTCGACGCCATTCCCTGCGCAAACCGCAAAAGCTCCTATAAAATCAGTTTTTCCTGATTCAAGGGGAGCAATATAATCAGATAGGCAGAAATGAGGTTGATTAGGTATGGATTGTTGTCTTCGGAGAAAATGAAAGGTTCCGAGCTTTCGGGTTCTTTCCAAATCCTCAAAGACATGCACATCATCTAATTCGGAATTTGCGGGCCATAAACCAACAACCGCCTCACAAGCAAAAGATTCCTCTTTGATGATTCTTTCGAGGAGTTCCTGAGCATGTTGAAATAATTTTTTGGCTTCTTCGCCAACTTTGTCCCGTTCGAGAATATCGGGGTATTTACCTTTCAATTCCCATGACCAGAAGAAAGGTGACCAGTCAAAGTATTCAAGGACCTCCTTTAAGTCTGATTTGAATTGATGGACCCCAAGTTTCTCAGGAAAAGGGGTTTCGATTTTTTCCTTTTCCCAGTCAATCTCGACTCCTTTGGTTCTGGATTCTGCGAGGGAAACAAGTTTTCGTTCCCCTTTTTGTGCATGCCGAATACGGATGCTTTCCTGTTTTTCCAGAAGTTCTTTGATAAAATTTTCTTTTTTGTCCTCCTGCGTTAGGTCATTGCACACATTGACTACAAGGGAAGCGTCTGGCACCTGTACCACGGGCTGATCGTAATGAGGTGCAATTTTTATGGCGGTGTGGTCCTTTCCGGTTGTCGCACCACCGATGAGTAAGGGAATGGTCATTCCCGCTTTCTTCATCTCCTGTGCATTGTGAATCATTTCATCCAGGGATGGGGTAATAAGTCCGCTAAGTCCAAGGACATCGGCGTTATGTTTTCTGACCGCTTCCAGAATCTTATCGCAAGAAACCATCACACCGAGATCGATAACCTCCCAATTATTGCAGGCCAAAACCACGCCAACAATGTTTTTCCCAATGTCATGTACATCTCCCTTCACCGTTGCGATAACCATTGTCCCACGCTTGCTGGAAGCCCCTTCGGCCTTCTCTGCTTCCATGTAGGGCTCAAGGTACGCAACCGCTTTTTTCATAACCCGGGCACTTTTGACAACCTGAGGAAGAAACATTTTCCCATTACCAAACAAGTCTCCAACGACTTTCATCCCGTCCATCAGTGGGCCTTCAATGACTTCCAGTGGGCGACCAAGTAATTGCCTCGCTTCCTCAGCGTCTTGCTCTGCATAATCTCCGATTCCTTTGACGAGGGCATATGAAAGACGTTCGGCTACCGGTTTTTCCCGCCATGATAAATCTGGCCCTTCCGATTTTCTCCCTTCGTTTTGATCCTTAATCTTTTCGGCATAGACAAGAAGTTCTTCCCCCGCATTTTTGCTTTTATTCAGTACCACTGCTTCTACTTTTTCCCTCAGCACTGGATCGATCTCATCGTACACTGCAAGCATGCCGGCATTGACGATCCCCATATCAAGTCCGGCTTGGCATGCGTGGTAAAGAAAGCAGGCGTGCATTGCTTCCCGAACATGATTATTTCCGCGGAAGGAAAAAGAGACATTACTAATCCCGCCGCTGGTACGGGCATGAGGACAGCGTGCTTTGATTTCCCGAACTGCTTCAATAAAATCAAGTCCATAGGCATTATGCTCATCCATTCCCGTAGCCAGAGTCAGAACATTGGGGTCAAAAATAATATCATGGGCCGGGAATCCCACTTCGTTGACCAAGATTTTGTAAGCTCGTTCGCAAATTCTTACTTTATCATCGAGGGTAGCTGCCTGGCCTTCTTCGTCGAATGCCATGACGACAACCGCAGCTCCATATCGTAGGGCAAGATTAGCATGCTCTTTAAACGCTTCAGTTCCCTCCTTTAAGCTAATCGAATTAATGATACATTTACCTTGAATGACCTTTAAGCCGGCTTCGATAACCGACCATTTCGAACTGTCGATCATAATCGGCACCCTTGATATATCCGGTTCGGATACCACAAGATTCAAAAATTTAGTCATACAAGCTTCCCCATCAAGGAGGGCTGCGTCAAAATTAACATCTATGATATTTGCCCCGTTTTCCACCTGTTGTTTTGCGACTTTGAGGGCCGCTTCATAGTCTTCAGACTCAATTAGCTTACGAAATCTTGGGGAACCTGTGACATTGGTTCGTTCCCCTACCATAATGAGGGATTTGGACTCTCCTTTCAATGTAAAGTCTTCAAGTCCACTTAATCTGAGAGCCGGGTCCGTGCTGGAAGGGTTTCTGGGTGCAGCTTGTGAAAGTTTTTCAGCGATGGCGTGGATATGGTCCGGAGTTGTTCCACAGCACCCACCGGCCATATTCAACAGGCCTTCATCGGCAAATGTAAAAAGAGAGCCAGCTGTATCAGCGGGCTTTTCGTCGTATCCGGTAGGCGCGAGAGGGTTGGGGAGTCCCGCATTGGGGTAGCAATGCACAAAACAGTCAGCGTTCTTGGACAGTGCTTGAAGGTAAGGTCTCATCGCGTCAGCACCCAAGGCACAGTTCAATCCAACACCCAGGGGTTTTGCATGAGCAATGGAATTCCAGCATGCTTCTGTGGTTTGGCCTGAAAGGGTTCTCCCGGACGCGTCTGTGATCGTTATGGACAAAATGACTGGCAGTCTTTTTCCATAGCTGTCGAAAAAGCTTTCAATAGCAAAAATGGCAGCCTTCAGGTTGAGAGTATCAAAGGTGGTTTCGGGCATGAGAATATCAACCCCACCCTCAACCAACCCTGTAATCTGTTGGTAATAGGATTCTACCAGTCCATCAAAAGTTACATTACGCAGAGATGGATCATTTACATCCGGAGACAGCGATGCAGTGCGGTTTGTCGGACCTATTGCACCAGCGACAAAGCAATGGCGGGTCGGATCCGCAATCATCATTTCGTCTGCTGCTTCTCGAGCCAGTTTCGCCGACGAAACATTGAGGTCATGCACGATGTCCTCCATATTATAGTCAGCCATTGCGATGCTGGTTGCACTAAAAGTATTTGTTTCTACTAAGTCGCTGCCAGCTTCGAAATAAGATCGGTGGATCTTTTTAATTATATCAGGGCGGGTAATACTGAGTAGGTCGTTGTTACCTTTGAGTTCACATTCGTGGTTCTTAAATAAATCACCCCGGAAATCTGATTCATCTAACTTCTCCTGTTGAATCATGGTACCCATCGCACCATCCAAAATTAAAATCCTATCGTTCAGGATTTTTTTTAGGTCATTTTCTGTAGGTCTTTTAATTGGTGTTTTATTCATTACGCATCAATTCATCATGATATCTTGATGCGTAATTTGGGCAATTTCAAAAAGTGAAATTTTACTTCGTTCGCAATTTCTTTGCTTTCTGATTTAAATTATTCTAGTAAATCTTTTGTTCGGGACGTAGCGTAGTCTGGTTAGCGCGCCTGCTTTGGGAGCAGGAGGCCGTGAGTTCGAATCTCACCGTCCCGACCATTTTCACATCTTAATCCTAAGAATGAATCAAAAAGTGAAGGTTTAATTCTGATGAGACTTATTGAATGGGGAGGTAACCGGTTACTTGAAGGGTTTATTATTTCACCTCAGGATTGGGCATCAGATTTATTAAATGAATTTCATCGTTCTCAGAGTAATTTAGAGAAATCCCATAAAATTGGAGGGCGCTGGGAAAATCAATATCTCGGAGTCGATCATGTGCCAAGTGCCCGTGTCCCCATGAGGTTTGCTCGAAATGCCGGTAAAGAGGAATTGGGTATTTCATCTATGATTTTGTTTGAGGCACCTCCGGGTTCTGTGAATCCTCATCCTCCATTTTGGTTTAATGTGGCTGGTGAGGGAGAAAAAACCGGACTTCACGATCATGCACACATGTCTGTTTTATCTGCAGTTACCTATTTGCAAGCAGAAGAAAATTGTGGTGATCTTTATTTTCGAAAAGAAGGTTTTGATGACCTTACAATTAAACCAGAGGTTGGTAAAATTGTGATCTTCTCTCCTAGTTTATTACATGGCGTTCTGCCTAACCGATCATGTAAAGAGCGAATTTCTTTTGCTTTTAACCTTTTTCCTTTCCCGTTAGTGCAGTCAGAAATAGGAGGGATTTGATACAATTTAGAGTGTATTTCCCTCAGGCGGTCAACTTTGGGTAAATTTTTGATCGATTATCGTTGTGCAAAGCAAAATAAAATAACAAATATAAAAATTACCAATCTGGTACATTTGACCTAAAAAAGCCTACTACATGAGTCCCTCTACCGATTCCTTCGAAGAAATCGAATCTGCGGTCGTGCGTTTTGCCGGTGATTCCGGTGATGGTATGCAAACCGTCGGTGAACGTTTTACTGATTCCAGTGCATTTGCTGGTAATGATATTGCGACACTTCCTGATTTCCCTGCTGAAATTCGTGCCCCCGCTGGCACTTTAGCTGGTGTTTCAGGATTCCAACTACAATTTGGAAGTCGTAAGATTCTCACTCCAGGTGATGAACCTGATGCCTTGGTCGCGATGAACCCGGCAGCACTCAAATCTAATATTGATGACTTGCCTGAGGGGGGGATGTTGGTTGTCAATATTGATTCATTTAAAAAAATGAATTTAGCAAAGGCTGGCTATGAAACAAGTCCGCTGGATGATGAGAACTTTCGTAAAAAGTATCACTTAGTGGAGCTTGATCTAACTAGCTTAACCAAGGAGGCCTTGAAAGAAAGCCCTCTCAAACCATCCGATAAGGCCCGTTGTAAGAATTTCTTCGCCCTTGGATTTATGTACTATGTGTATGGCCGCCCGTTGGAACCAACATTGAAGTTTTTCAGTGATAAGTGGGGCAAAAAACTACCTGAACTTGCAGATGCAAATTCCACTGCTCTAAGGGCGGGATTTAACTTGGGCGATACGATGGAAACTGCCCGTAACCGTTATCAGGTATCTAAAGCACCTGTACAGGCAGGGGTTTATCGTAAGATTTCCGGCAATGAAGCGTTGGTCTACGGACTCGTAGCCGGAGCCAAGCAGGCAAATCGGGAACTTTTGTATGCGGGTTATCCGATTACTCCAGCTTCCCCTATCCTGGAGGGTTTGTCGGCCTTGAAAAAATTTGGCGTGAAAACTTTACAGGCTGAAGATGAAATCGCTGCCATGGGAATGGCGATTGGAGCAAGTTTCGCTGGGGACTTATCGGTCGTAGCGACAAGTGGTCCGGGGATGTGTTTGAAAAGTGAGTTTATTGGTTTGGCATCAATCACAGAGCTGCCCGTTGTCATTGTCGATGTTCAACGAGGGGGACCAAGTACTGGACTGCCTACGAAGACAGAACAGAGTGATTTATTGCAAAGCCTTTATGCCAGGCACGGAGACTGTCCTTTGCCTGTTCTTGCTGCTCATTCTCCTTCAGATTGTTTTGATTGTGCCATTGAAGCGAGTCGAATTGCTCTTACTTACATGACACCAGTTATTTTGCTTAGTGACCTATATGTCGCCAATGGGGCAGAGCCATGGAAAATACCAAATGTTTCTGAACTTCCGGTGATCGATACTAAATTTGCTGACCCTAATGAAGAACTGATTGTTTACAAAAGGGACCCTGAGACTCTTGCGCGTACTCAGGCAATACCTGGACAAGCAGGTCTTGAACATCGGATTGGAGGCTTGGAGAAATCAGAAGACGGTGGTGTTAGTTATGACCCTGAAAATCACGAGAAAATGTCCCAACTACGGGCGGACAAGGTAAATGGCATTGCCAAGAGTTATGATCCTATTTCCGTTCAGGGTGAAAAAGAAGGTGATTTATTGGTCATCGGTTGGGGTGGAACCTATGGTGCAATCTTTTCAGCTACTAAAGCCCTTCAAGATGAGGGATTTTCTGTCAGCAGCATCCACCTCAGGCACTTAAATCCTTTGCCCAATGATTTGGAGACATTATTATCATCCTTCAAAAAAGTAATTGTTCCGGAGCTCAACTTGGGACAATTGAGTACGATACTAAAGGCAAAGTATGTTCGCGATATAATCTCATTTAATAAATTGCAGGGCAAACCTTTCAAAGTTGTAGAACTTCGAGAAGAATTTGTTAAGCATCTATCTTCCAACTAATTATTGAATATGAGTACAACTACTGAAGAAGGTACATTAACGAAAAAAGATTTTGTCACTCCCAACGATGTTCGTTGGTGTCCCGGTTGTGGCGACTATGCGATCCTCAATGCGGTGCAACGAACTCTGCCAGATCTTGGTGTACCTAAGGAAAAGTTTGTTGTGGTAAGCGGAATTGGTTGTTCAAGCCGTTTTCCCTACTACATGAACACATATGGCTTTCATACCATACATGGAAGGGCACCAACTGTTGCCACAGGCGTAAAGGTTGCTAATCCCGACTTGTCCGTCTGGATGATTACCGGAGATGGCGATGGTCTATCAATCGGGGCGAATCATCTTCTTCACCTTCTGCGTAGAAACCTGGATATTAATGTCCTCTTATTTAATAACCGAATTTATGGTTTGACCAAAGGGCAATACAGTCCGACATCTGAGGTTGGAAAGAGAACCAAAAGTACTCCAGCTGGTTCAGTTGATTATCCGGTAAACCCTTTGCTTTTTGCTTTAGGTAGCGAAGCCACTTTTATTGCTCGCACCACTGATACAGATCAAAAGCATATGGTGGAGACATTTAAGGCGGCACAAGCCCACAAGGGAACTTCCTTTGTTGAAGTCTTCCAAAACTGCGTCATTTTTAATAACAAGACTTTTGACTCCGTAACAGGAAGAGATGTTCGCAATGATCAGGTCATGTTTCTTGAAGAAGGTAAACCTCTAGTTTATGGCGAAGGAGATTCCAAAGGAATCAAACTGAATGGGCTAAATATGGAGACGGTTGAATTATCAGAAGGATCTTCGACTGATGATTTATTGGTACATAATCCCAAAGATCCCAATCCAGCATACGCAACTTTACTTGCTCAAATGACATATCCCACTTTTCCAACACCATTGGGAGTACTTAGACAACTGGAGGGTAGGGAAACTTATGAAGAGTCAGTGGTCGGTCAAATAGAACATGCCCAGGCAAAAGGTGAAGGTTCACTTCAGGAACTTCTAACTGGAAATAATTCCTGGGTAGTTGAAGGGTAGGGAGCACTCTAAATATTTGACCTCAGCTATATCAAAAATTAGTAATATAAAATGGATTTTATTGACGACCCTAAGTTTGGACACACCAAAAATCGCCTACCAGTAATGTTGGTTCCCGTTATTATGCTCGCTTCCGTAGTTTTAGGGATTATTGCCACTAAGATTTATGTAAAAAGTGTAGTGGATCACCATAGCGAGGAAAGCGGGATTCAATGAAATAGGAACTCCCCAATTTTAAAATCTTAGCTTTGAAATTTCTACAGCTAAGATTTTCTGTTCCATTTACTACTTAATTAGAGGTTTGCCTTTGGACCAGTGCCCTTTGAATATAATTTGACCATCTCTTGAGAATTGCTGTCCCGGGCCATGCATTCTTCCGTTCTTAAAGTATCCGAAGTAAGTTTCACCATTATTGGATTTTACCATTCCATATCCATGAGGTTTGTCTCTAAAAATATATCCTTTGTAATGGTTTCCATTGCCTAGAGTAATGCTTCGAAATTCAGGAGCTCTCGTCATTGGGTCAAGAATTGGGCTTTCATTTTTTACTAACCAAGAATTTTTAATTTCGGTAGCAAGCAACTTTGCTTCCTGATGTTCGAGACTACTTAGCGACCCAATGTTATCTAATGAAGATCGGTCAGCATGATGTTTGGATGATTCTAGATAAATGATCTTCCATGCATTAGCCTCAAGGTGTCTGAATTGCTTATCGTATAAGTAAGCGAGTGCTTTCAAGCAATCCGTTGATTTGAGAGAGGCACCTTTTTCATAAAAATAAATAGATTTCGATAGGTTAACTGGGGTGCCGAGACCATTTTGGTATATATG
>JBMYOA010000013.1:0-19982 GCA_049598825.1 Opitutales bacterium
AACCCCAGCCTTCCAAGCTGGTGTCCTCGGTTCGATCCCGAGTGCCCGCACCATTCAAAAACCCCTTGCCAAGCTTTCTCTGTAAAATATTTATTGCCTGGTGAGAAACGGATTGGCTTTTTGTAATTTCAGGGTACGGAGTACTGTTTTTCCTTTCATTCTGAGGCTAATCCTGATCACGCGTAAACCGTTATCCTCAAGCGAAAGTTCAAACCGCATCCGATAATTCGGAAAGTCAAAGCTCGCCCAAACCCCTTCGTCCTTCGATTCACCGACTTTCTCTTTTTCCCAGTCCCCTTGTATTTCAGTCTCATGAAAACCGGAAAGAGTAGCTGTCCCGGATTCAGTCAGGGTAATTCCAATATCATGGGTCCCGTCTTCCATTACAAGAATGCCGGAATACGCTCCAGCGTATTTCTTATTGTCTGCACAACTGAAAATCAAAGTCAGAGCAGCCAAACCAAAAAGAAGTAATCTATTTTTCATTTTCATATTTCAAATATTAAACAAGAGCCCATCCCCCTGGAAGTCATATATCCTGAAGCTCCAATTCCATCAAAAAGATTACGACAGGTAATTCTTTTTTTACTTGTTCAATAATGAGAGTAGAAGACATAATATACCTTTACTGAGAATTTGGGCTGGATTAAAAAATTTTAGTACATCGAGTTGAGAAATTCTCAGTCTTTTCTTACAATTAGAATTATGCGATCAAGAAATTCACACACAACGAATAAGGACAAAACGAAAAGGTTTCTGATCGACGCCCTTCGAGAAACCTCCAATAGGCTATCAGATGACACGGTTCAATATCAATGGGGTCATATGGGACAATGCAATGCGGGTCACCTCATCCAAACCCTTACCGGCATGAGTAGTTTCGAAATTGTCGAGTCTATCGATTTCCAATTGGATGAGTGGTCTGAACATGCGACTGATTATTGCTCCAAAACGGGTTGTAAAGTGGATGATATTTTTCTGACCATTGAACAGCACGGAATGACCCACGAAGATATAGTAAAGTTAGAGAATCTTTCCGATCGAAAAGTTCTCGACAACCTAGTCGGAGGTTTCCGTCACCTTGAGAGGAATAACCGAAACGATGTCATTGACTACATGAATAGCTTCGCGGATCTCCTCGAAAAGTCTGAGATTTAAATCACTTTACTTGAATTACCTCTTTGATGGGTAATTCAAATAACCTTCTTTTCTGTTTGCAGGAGGAACAGTAATTTAGACAGTTGTTGTATGAAGCTTTGCATATTACATTCTCTGCCTATTCTTACATGTTTAGTCCTTTCCAGTGCCCCTAAAGATTTCGCGGGCACTTACACTTCTACGAATGACCCCCAGATACCGGAAGACTTTCATTTTCAAGGGGAGTACCAAAGTTCGAAGATGGGAGCACAGGTAATCTCTTTGGATAAAGGAGCATTCCATGTAGTCCTCTATCCCGGCGGGCTACCTGGTGCTGGATGGGATGGAAAAAATAAAAGCCTTTTACACGGCAACCTCAATGGGAAAAAAGTGGAACTTACTCCCGCATCTGGACAACGAAAATATCTCGCCGGGCCCGCAGAACAGTTCAGTGCCACCCGACAATTTCCTCCCGTTGGGCATAAATCATACACTGGAAGTATAGCGGGAAAAAAATTATCTCTGCTAGAGGGTGGTAACACTACGACCTTAAAAAAGGTTACCCGGAAGAGCCCGACCCTAGGGAAAAAAGCCCCCCAGGGTGCCATTGTTCTCTTCGACGGTTCAAACAAAAAGGAATTTCAGGGAGGGCGCCTGGATGAAAAGACGAAACTGCTCAATACCGATGGTAAAGACATTCGAACAGTACGAAAGTTTTCCAACTATACACTCCACCTTGAATTCATGCTTCCCTACAGACCCGCAGCCCGTGGTCAGGGTCGTGGAAACAGTGGCCTGTACCAAATTGACATGTACGAAAACCAGATTCTTGATTCTTTCGGACTGGAAGGATTGAATAATGAATGTGGTGGGATTTACTCGATCAAAGATTCAAAAGTAAACGCCTGCTTCCCTCCCCTAACCTGGCAAACATATGACATAGAATTTACCAATGCAGTAGCCAAAGATGGTAAAAAAAGTAAGAACGCTCGCGTTACTGCACGACTCAATGGAATCCTCATCCACGACGATTTTGAAATTCCTCGAAAAACAGGAGGATCCAGACCTGACGAGGAAGGAACTCCAGGGCCCATTAAACTTCAGGGGCATGGAAACCCCCTCCAATTTAGGAATATCTGGATTGTGGAGAAATAAAGCTCCGTTCTCAGGTATTAGATTTTCTTACAGTTCGTCCTCAAGGAAAAGACCGAAAAGTCTTTTATTTAAAGGTCTTTGGAAGACTCAAAACCAAATTTGAAAAGATAAATTTACCCAAGCTTTCATTTCAATTATCAGGCGGAGTAATACATTTAATTATCTAGTGCTTTTATGCAGTTGATGTGTTATAATGAGTTTGTGGTAAAAAAAATTAAGAGAAAAGCCGATAGACCAATTTCAGTTGGTGACAAGATTGTTGAAAAGATAAAGACAAGAGCCCACAAGCGAATTGGTGAGGTCTTATTTATTCGGGATGGTAAAATACCAAAGGTTGAAATCCTCGAATTGAATCGGCATGATTTGTCCCCACTTAAGTCGACTGACTTACAAAAAAATAAAACATTCAGTCTACCAATATCTCAATGCAAGCACCTGAATATGCTGCGTTACCAAGAGAAAAAAAGATTTAAAATGGGTGATATTATCCAACGAAATAGTAATGGTAGAATACGATTTGGAACAATCGTAGGCTTTGTTCACCCAGAAGGGTTATATTCGGAATCATACGAAAAGGGACATAATGGGAAAGACCTCTTGGAATGTGTAGAAATTTCAGGAAGGTCCGGTCTGCCAAGAAAACTTGATGCGGATGGTAACCCGAAGGTTTTCATCGCAGAGCCAGAAAAATGTAAGCAGTGTGAAATTTTGCCGATGGATCGCAACGGTGGCGTAAGAATTAAAAACTACTGGGAAATTAAAAATTCGTAAAAAAAAGGTGCGTGCCAAATTAATGACACGCACCCCATGGTTGCTAATCCATGAAACCCTTTCCTCTGAACACCAATCTGCAATTTAGGTGCCAACTATTTAAATTCTGAAAGATGGGCAATTTTTGATCTTCATTTGGTAACATATAATCTTTTATTTATTCGCAGATGAGCAAATGGGTGCTTTCACCCAAATAAGTATACAAACATTGGAGATTTCTCCTGAAACAAGCAGGAGAGCTTAATTTTTAAAAAGGCTTACCAATCGCGGATCAAAACATCCCAATATTTGTCTAAGCTTTCGGAATCAGGAAAAGACTTGGCAACCATGGCACTATCACTCTGAGCGTCATGAAAATAAAATAGGATTTTATTCTCTGCCTGATTTTTTTTAAATAAATAGACTTGAGATTTATTAATGCATACTTGATTTCCCTTATCATCAACTCCAGCCTTAATTACTTTTAGTTTGGCTTCTGACTGATTAAAAAATGAACCCATCAGAAAGCTCGTCATTACCAACATAATAATACCAATCAATTTTTTATTTTTTTTCATATCCATCCTTCCACAAGAGGTTAAATTATTAAAAAAAGCGATTTCTGAGGATTAAGCAAAGATAAATCAAATTTTTCCTGATACTTAAATGAATTTGTGTAAGCTTCGAACCTTGTCAGCCTCTTTAGCTTAAGGCAAAAAAGTTAGTGTGCAACCTTTCGGAACATTTCAATTTAGACGATTTTCTGATGAACATACAGCTACAGTTCTATCATGGATACAGAGTGAAAAAGATCGTGTTTTATGGTCTGGTAACTCTTTTAGTGAGGAACTTAATCAAATTCGATTCAATGATCATTTAAAGAGAAAAGATCTTTTTGCTTTTCAGCTTTTGGACTCTACGGGATTCATTCAAGCCTATGGAGAAATTGTAATTCAAGCAATTGATCGTGCTAGCCTGTGCAGGATTTTGGTACACCCCAAAATGCGCGGAAAAGGCTTGGGGAAATTCTTTTGTAAAAGGCTAATCCTGGAGATCAAAGATTGGGATGTGATTAGAGAAATTTCACTGAACACCCTTACCAGCAATAAACCTGCTTTAGCCTGCTACAAGAGTTTGGGTTTCAGGAGTGAAGCAATTAAGGAAAAGTGCCGAAGAATTGGTGATACATGGCACGATCTTATCTTCATGTCGCTTCTTCTCTAAATATATGATTATGTATGTTGTTGTTTGGTGTACAAGATTTCCTGGTAATCGAATGCTAAGATTGTAATCAACTACTCAATCCATTATAAGAACAATATGAATTACACTTCGACCTCTGCCAACCTTGGCGGCAAATCATTTCTTTGGTTTGGTTTGATACTGATTGCCATTGGCATTTCACGGTATATTCCAATCGATCATCCAAGTCTTTTTAATTTCTCCCCTACCCTTGCAATCTTCCTGGTTGCTGGGGCTTTCCTACGGAGCAAATATGCGTTTATCGTTCCTATCATCGGGGTCATTCTTACAGATCTGATGTTAAACCCGAATTATGGCGAGAATCTGCTAGAGCCATTTATGCTTGTTACCATAGGAAGTTACTTTTTGATTTTCTTCTTCGGTAAAAAGTTGGGAAATCAATACTCAATCTCAAAAGTCTTGGGAGCAGGTATCGCATCCGCCATCGCTTTTCACATCATCACCTGTTCATTTTCATGGATAGCCAACCCTACCTACATGAAATCATTTTATGGTTGGATACAATGCCTTTTTATTGGCGAGGCAGGATATGCTCCATCTTATTTATTTTTGCGTAATTCAGTCCTCAGTACTGCTTTGTTCAGCGTTCTTTTTGCCTATGCTGCAAAATACATTTCGAGTAAACAACAATCGATGCAAGTGTCCCCCAGAAATAAGGAAATCTTCGAGACTAACTAGTTTAGGCGCTGTCTTTTTGCTTCGAAGAGGCAGACACCTGTTGCCACCGATACATTCAGACACTCTACTGTGCCATCCATCGGGATTTGAATTAACTGATCACATAAGTCTGCAGTTAACCGTCGAATTCCACTGCCTTCAGCTCCCATGACCAATCCGATGGATCCAGAGAAGTTTGCCTCGTACAAAGAATGTTTAGCCTGATCACTGGTACCCAAAAGGAAAATGCCCCTTTCTTTGAGTTCCCTCAACACCCGGGCCAGATTTCTAGCCCTCATCAATGGGAGGGCTTCAGCAGCACCGGCAGCCACATGTCTGACCACATCGGTCAGCCCTGCCGAACGGTCAGAGGGTAAGATAACCAAATTTACACCAGCTCCGTCCGCCGATCGTAAACAGGCACCTAAATTCCTAGGATCCTGAACTTGATCCAAAATAAGAATAAAGGCATCTTCCTTAAGGTTATCCAGGAATCGGAATCCCTCTTCCTCGTCCAAAGTGGAGATACCACTATCCGGGTTAGAATGGGTCTTCTTGCCTAAGGCTTTTGAATATCTTTTGGGCACAAGGGACGCTTTTGCCTAGATCATCAATCGTGGAAGTCAGAACCTTGTCCAGTTTCCTTGACATATTCTTTGCGAATACAAAAGTCACCAAATGTCTCACTTTCGAGCCGATGCTTGGAGAAATCCTCGAGCACAGGACGTAATTCAGAAATAATTTCTTCGTGGGGAATGGCAGGACGATATAATTTGTTTAACCGCATACCATCCAGACCTGCTCCCAAGTACAGATTGTACTTACCTGGGGCTTTACCAACCAAACCAATTTCGCCTAGATAGGGACGACCGCACCCGTTGGGGCAACCCGTTGAACGAATCGCAATGGATTCATCACGCAGACCGAGCTCTCCAATAATACCGTCGAGTTCGTCAATCAAACTGGGTAAATACCTTTCACTCTCTGCAAGGGCTAAACTGCAAGTGGGCAGTGCCGTACAGGCGATAGAGTTTAATCGAAGTGCAGAAAGGCTCAGAGAATCTGTAACCTCATACTCTTTAAAAATCTTATCTATTTCTAATTTCGATTCGGGTGAAACTCTGGCAATTACGAGATTTTGGTTTGCTGTTAAGCGGAATTCACAATCAATTTTCTCTGCGATCAGTCGGACTGCCTCCTTAGCTTTAGCCCGAAGGCGACCTCCCTCAACAAATAATCCGTAAGTCCAGTGACCGTCACTGTCTTCGTTCCAACCATAACGATCAGTGGTGGATTCAAAATAAAAATCCTTAGTTGGCTCAAGGTTCCAGCCTAGGCGTTTATTCAGTTCCTCCTTAAACCATTCCACTCCGCGGTCTTCAATGGTGTATTTCAACCGGGCATGGCGACGATCAGAACGATCCCCATGGTCTCTTTGTATTTTAACCACCTCTTCTGAGACCTGAACAACCTGCTCTGGCTTACAAAAACCAATGACATCAGCAAGTCTCGGGAAAGTTGCCGTTTTTCCGTGAGTCATGCCAAGCCCGCCACCTACGAGAACATTGTATCCGATGATCTTTTCTCCATCTGGAATTCCCACGAAACCGAGACAATTGGAGAATACATCCACATCGTTTCGTGGAGGAAGTGCCACCGCTATTTTAAATTTTCTTGGAAGATAAGTTTTACCGTAGATCGGTTCGACTTCAGATTCTCCAATCGCAGTTTTTTCTCCGTCCAACCAAATCTCAGCATAAGCTGAGGTTTGAGGAGTTAGATGATCGTGTATTTGCTGAGCAATATCCAAAGCCTGACCATGTAACTTTGATTCAAAAGGATTGGCAGGGCTCATGACATTGCGATTAACATCTCCACAGGCAGCCAAAGTATCAAGAAGAGTATCATTGATCTCCTTCATTGTCTGCTTCAGGTTACGCTTGAGGATTCCATGAAGTTGAAAAGCTTGTCGCGTAGTCAACTTCAAGGTGCCATCTGCAAACTTGTCGGACAAATCATCGATCCCGATCCATTGCTTTGGCGTACAAACCCCTCCAGGAACCCGAACCCGAATCATGAAAGAAAAAGCCTTTTCCTTCTTTTCCTTGATTAAACTCATGCGTTTGTCTCGGTCATCCTGGAGATATGTACCGTGAAATTTAGTTAACTGAGCATCCGATGCGGGGATGCTGCCTGTACTGTCATCCAGTAAGCTTTCGGAAATAGTTCCACGAAGAAAATCGCTATTTTCTTTGATTCCTTCGTTTGCAGAAAGTTTTTTTGGTTTATTTGGATCAGAAATCATAGATAGACTATTATGACAGATTTAGAGAAAGAGGCAAGAGGTGCTATGCACAATATTTTTTGAATCAAATTGCTAGATCACAGATTTTTAAATTCGGACTAAAAATCAACTGTTGTCCCTCATTACTCCAGAGCCCTCGTGGATCCATGACAGCACTGTATGCTATCATGGATGCATTGTCTCCGGTGTATTTTTTGGGTGCAGGTAGAAAACAGACCTCCCTTTTCTTGCAAAGATCCGATAAATCATCCCTTATTTTTTGATTATTGGAAACTCCACCGGATAATCCAAATGATTTGTACTTCCTCTCCGCCAGAACTTTTTCCGTTGTTTTCACAAGTTGATCAAAAGCGGCTTGTTGATAGGAAGCACAAAGATCCGAATAGCAATTGTCTATCTCTGTATCAGCCATTTTTTTTAATTGGTAGAGAAGACTTGTTTTTAATCCTGAAAAACTAAAACGCAGGTCATTTTCTTTCGGAATGAAACGAGGGAAATCAAACGCCTTCTCATCGCCATCCTTTGCCTTCTTCTCAAGTTCGGGAGCACCCGGATATGCTATACCAAGAAGCTTAGCCCCTTTATCTAAACATTCTCCCGCAGCATCATCGACCGTTCTTGCGAGAACATCAATCGTAAGATCTTTATCTATCTGAAAAAGCAGGGTATTTCCGCCTGATACTAAAAGTCCCAGGTGAGGAAAATAATTAGACTTTTCGAGGTCATGAACATTCCCCAGGGGCATAAACGGAGAGAATGCATGCCCTCTCAGATGATTCACTCCATTGACTGGAATACCCCACTGTAAAGAAAGCGTTTTGGCTATGGTTATCCCCACACCCAGGCAACCCGCAAGTCCGGGTCCGCAAGTTACTGCAACTGACTCTAATCCAGCTGGCATAGAAAGTTCAGTCCGCGCAAGATCAAGCAATGGGAAAAAATTCTTTAAATGTTCACCGACTGCCAAATCAGGAACCACCCCTCCATACTCTGCATGTTTCGCAACCTGGGAGTGAATCCACTCTCCTTTGACCTGCCCGTTCGTATCCACAATGGCAATTGCGGACTCATCACATGAACTTTCAATTCCTAAAATCATACTTCCAAGAGTGAAATTTATGGTTTTTGCAAGAGCACCCGCCTAGCCTCCTTCAGTTGCAAATCTTCAATAGGATTAAAACCGAATAGCTCATTAAAATCGTATTCTTCTAAAACTTGTTGATTTAGATTTCTTTGGATACGGAGCTTTGTTTCGTTTTCATCACTACATTCTACAAGAAATTCAGGATCAATTCCCTGCTCATGAATAGTGGACCCGTCTGGTAAGTAATACATGGCGGTTGTAAGCCTAAGACCACTTTGGTCACTTAACTTAAAGACAGTCTGAACAGAACCCTTGCCATAACTTTTCTCACCGATCGTTTTAGCACGGCCCAAAATGGATAATGCACCCGCAACAATTTCGGAAGCACTTGCACTTGCTTCATTAATCAACACAACCATTGGAAGTTTGATCCGGGGAGAGACTGACTTTGTGCGATAACTACGAAATTCATCCGATTCACGCCCTTTCAACTCAACAACTAACTGTTCTTTAGGCAGAAAAAAAGAGGCCACTTCTATCGCGGAGGAGAGCAGACCACCTGAATTATCCCTTAAATCAAAAATCAGGTTTTTCATTCCGAGGTTCTGCATATCCAACAGTGCCTTAGAAACCTCTTCCCGTGATCGGGTAGAAAATTGAATCAAATGCAAATAACCCGTTTTATTTTCGTCTACATAATAACGGTCGACGGTCGATATTTGGATTTGTCCTCTTTTAACATTAATCGTCCTTTTTTCTTCACGACGAGAAATCGCTATTTCGACTGAGGTACCCTCGATTCCTTTAATCTTCGAACTGATATCGGCTAACTCAAGACCTTTGATCGGCTCATCATTAACTGACAAGATGAAGTCACCGACCTGTAAACCCGCCGAAGAAGCAGGTCCTTCAGGAAAAACCTTGGAAACTAACACCCCTTGTTCAATCTTTCGAATCATGATTCCGATTCCAAAATATTGTCGGTGAGAATCTTCCTGAAAAACCCTATATTGTTCAGGGGAATAATAGGAAGAATGACGATCTAAACTTTGCACCATCCCCATGACTGCATTGTCTGTTAGGTTTTCGTATTTTGACTTATTTAAATCATGATATTGAGCATGAGAAAGTCTTAGCGTTTCTCCAAATCGTAGCCATTGCTTCCAATAATCCACCTCAAACCAAGCTCTTGCGGATGGATTGTACCAAAAATGTGCAAAAGTAAATCCTGCCATGGATGCAAGCAGTCCGAGACCGCAACAGAAGAATAAAGTTTTAATAAGTACCCGCTTGCCTTTCACTATAAAGCCTCTACCCAAAGTATTGACGAAAGCCAATGCCAATCCATACCCCAAAGACCCAGCAATCATTTTCAAACTCCTTACAAGGAAGAGATTGCATGCCATTTGACGAATATGTGGAGTGGGCACTTTACGATACGGAAATTGGTTATTACACGAGAGAAAAACAACGCGTCGGTAAGAATCACGGTTCCGATTTTTTTACTTCGAGCAGTTTACATTCATCGGTGTGGGGAAAACTCTTGATAGAGGCTTCCTCTACGCTGATTAAGGAAGGCGAGCCAGCAGACTATGTTTTTGTCGAAATCGCAGCAGAACCCGAAAAAAATTCTTTGGGTGACCTACCTCATCCTTTTAAGGCAACCCAAACTATTCGACTGGGTGAACCTCTTAACATTCCAGAGAATTCAATCGTTTTCTCCAATGAATGGCTGGATGCCCAACCCTTCAAACGATACCGTTTCGACCCAACAACTAAAAATTGGAACGAAATCGGTGTTACCATGAAAGAAGGAACATGGAGAGAGGTTGCCATCCCCCATGTTTTACAAAATGAAGATGTCATCTTAACTTTCCCCAAGGATCTAAACATAAAATACACCATAGACTGGCCAACCGGTGCCGAAACATCTCTCAATAATTTAGTGAAAGAGACTTGGCAGGGACTATTCATAACTTTCGACTACGGCTTAGATATAGAGCGGATATTCCGTGATTTCCCGGATGGAACCGGACGATCCTACTCTAACCACCAAATGGATAATGACATTTTGGAACAACCTGGCTCGAAAGATATAACCTGCCATGTGTGCTGGAATCAACTTCAGCAAAATTTGGCAAACTATAAATTTACCAACATTAATCTCCAAAGCCAGGAATCTTTTTTCATGAAATATGCTTCAAATAAAATCCAGGAAATCATTGAAAATAAAGATACCAAACAAGAAGAAATTGGGTCACTCAAGGAACTTATACATCCACTCCATTTAGGCCAAAAGTTTCAAGTTCTCCACGGTTGGAGAAAATAATTGTAAACTGAGCGATACTAAGGGGTAAAATTCCCAAAAGCATTTGGTATTTCGTAAGGACATCCAATCTCAAAAAGCCTTCGAACTGCCACTTCATCAAATGCTTCCTTAAAGAGGACGAACTCATCAATTTTCCCCTGCATACTTCTTTTGGATTTAACCAATGAATTTTTGGAAAAGTTACCAAGTAAGCTCGATCCGAAATGCAAAGGGACAGTAGTGACTATTTTTTCACGACTAAAAGAACGACCGTTGACATAATGAGTCACCATTTTGGACACCGGATCGAAGGTTGTAGATACATGCATCCACCGACCCAATCTTTCTTTGCGAAAAGCGACCGCAGACTCATATTTTATGGGTTTCCCATTGATATTTAATTCGAGAACGAGCTTTCCCTTTGGATTTACATACCAAGAGACCGCACCATTCGAATTAGAATCAGACGAAATAATCGGCGATGGATACTGTCCTAAACTATTCAGACTCACCCAGGCACCCAGAGTCAAGGCAGGGTGGTGATCAGGAAAGTCTAAACGCACCTGATCATTCTTTCGGCTAAAGCCAAGAGCTCCCTTGCCAGGCCAACGACCATCCGTCCACTTACAGCCCACGACTGCTCCATTTGCTTGATTAGAAAGGTCATTTAGGGTTCGAGACCAAGGAGCGTGATTATCGAAAGAATAATAAAGTAAGGTGTCATTAGATTGGGCTATCTCTTCACTTAAGCTCACCCAGGAGGAATAACGGTTCTGGGATTGCTCCATAGATATAAATGCAAGGTCTGCGGTCCCCATAAAAGGCTCACTTGGCATTTCTATCCAACTGGGATGCCCATAAGGATCAACAAACAATGCTTCTCCTGAAGATATTTCATGGGAAAAAGCTTCATCTGTATTGGGTAATCCATCGTAACGAACCCTTCCTTTATACACAAAAATTTCTGTGGAGCCTCCATCATGCACATGAAGACCAAACTCGGTGCCCAGATCCACAAGGCGACCGTGAGGTAAATCAACCGAAAAACCCTTGGCAACTGGAGGTACATTAGCTCTCAATTTGCCTCTTTGCAGAGATCCTTCATTGGAACCTTTAATCTCAAAGGAAACGGGTCCTTCAAGAATGACCGTGGAACCGCGAATAAACTCAAGCTGTGCAAGTCCACTTTCGACCTCTAACTTACATGAGTCAAGCGTTTGACCCAACGCAGGAGGGTCTTCTGTGCCCTCACCCCACTGGACACCAACCGTATGGGTTAGAACTGCAAAAACAGACTCTTCTGGCATTGTGGCTGGAGGAGTTTGCTTCAAATTTGGGACTTCGGCTTGTCGCGGCTTTGTGGAATCCGGATTTGAAGTCCAGAAATTGAATAATGTGAAACCAATTACAAAAAGAGCTGCAATCGCGAGAGCAGGTCTAAAAAAGTGAATGATGTTATTTACAGGAGATGTATCCTGCTGATCTGATTCATCTTCATCAGTAACTATCTCCTCTGCATAATGAGCAAGACTCGAAGACATATCCATGAAAGAGACATATTCTCGTCTGGCAACTGGAGATTCAAGTAACCAACTTTCTAGTTTAGTAAGCTTCGCAGGAGGTAGATTTTTTTCAACTAGCCCGTTAAGAAGCTCATGCAGTTCTAAAATCTCTTCGTCCGATAAATTCATCTTGCTTGTTCCGCAGTGAGTTCAAAAGAGACACAATCGAAAAGAACTTTCCGAATACGGTTCAAGGCTTTGTAAGCCCCCTGAACCGTCCTTCCACAGGCTTGTGCGGCGGCCGAGACATTTTTGCCCGATTCATAGCGAGTTAAAACCATTCTACGGTCGCGATCGTTTAATTTCTGCAAGCAGCGGGATAAAGCCTCATGACGAACATCCAATTCATCTTCCATCTGCGACCTTGTTTGAGATATAACATCCAATACTTCCTGATTAAATACTACCTTGGAAGTAGCGAATTTTTTACGGGCGGCTCTTACCTTCCAATAGGCAATTTGACAGGCCCAGGAGTAAAAATTAGTACCCAATTCAAAATCCTTAAATTTTTCGCAAACGGTCAGGCTTGTTTCCTGTAATATGTCCTCTGCATCAGATCGAGACGGGACCAGAGTGTGAATGTAAGCAAAAATCCGCCTCTGATACTTCATCATGAGTTGAAGAAGTTCCGTTGAACGATCTGGTTGAGATTCTGACACGCCTTACGCTGCTTTTTTCGGAGTTGTGGTTCTTATTTTAGAGGTGAATTTTTCATCTTCAAATTTCTCAAACTTATCAAGGCCCCGACGCGACACCTCCCGCAGAGCTTTTTCCAAACTTTTGGAAGACAGTTTGACCAACTTGGACTTCATTCGGCTCCCTTTTTTCCCGGCCGGCTCTGTCATTCTATAGTAAATTGTGCCGCTTGGGGTTTGGCTAAGTCTTGAGGTCAGTTGGACATTTTCTTTTCTTCGGCGTCTTACTCGGCGTAGACTATTATGCTGATTATTATCAGAATCTGGGTCCTCCCGGTCTAGATCACCGCCTGATTCGGCAAGAACTCGATCAATCGTGATATCGTCCAAATATTTGTTACCGAGGTCATTGCATGCAAATTCGTCATCATAAGTAACTTCCTCAAAAGGATCATTGATAGTCATTACTTTATGTGCTTGCCCGAGAACGCCTTTAAAATCTTTCGAGAACCATTCAACAGCCTTTTCTACCGCTCTCCTTCTGCAATTACCATACATGGCAACTTTGGCGATAAAGCATCTGTTTGCACCAAGTCGTGCCTCCAGAAGGTATTTGGTTTCATATATTAAGCTGAAATAATCCTCGTAGGGAATCTTGAGGGAAACTTCGTATTTTTGGAAATCATTGACTTTCATCATAGCTTTATCTCCTTTCGGGCGTTTTGGACTGGTTGAACATAAAAACAATATAAGTTTATAGTTCGAGTCCCCATCATTAGGACATAATTCTCTATTTTTTGGGGTAGGCTTATACCCCTTGTGCTGTAAAACTATTCTTTAAGTAAAGCCTGAATCTCCGATTTCAAACGTTCTCCCATACCAGATGAAAATCCCACATGAACATGCCTCACAACTCCTTTTGAGTCGATCACCACGGTCTTTGGAATTCCCTGAACTTGATAGTCTCGACCAATTTTTTGATTCTTATCCATGGCCACAGTCAGATCTGTGAGCTTTTTGTTTTTAAGAAATTGAGAAATTACTTTTTTGCTCTCACCTTGATTAACAGCCACAAGTATGGCCTCCTTACTCGAAAAGTCTGACATATTCTCCATCAGTTCTGGTAAGGCACGAACACAAGGACCGCACCATGTGGCCCAAAAATCGAGCACAACCACTTTTCCTTTATGTTCGGCTAGATTAAACGAAGTTCCATCAAGCAATTTTGTTCTAACAGGGGGAGCTGCCTTGCCCACCATAGGATCGCTGTCTCGTGATGCCCCTTTCGACTCTGCAGATTCGCTTTGTTGGGGAAGTAGTGACATTCGTTCAAACTCATTCAAATCTTCTTCCAAAATATCAACTCGGACAAAAACATTTCTTTCAACTGCCTGCGTTTTAATTCTCGATAAGATAGAGGGTGCTTGCCCGCCTTCTTGTGCCATAGCCAACTGAGCCATACCAAGACCACCCTGAGCAACCGTCCACAAACCGAGTGCTGATTGCGTATCTTTGCAATTCACACAAACCTCAACACCCAAAGACTCCTCGCGAAAACTTACCGAAAGCCCAAATTCACGAATTCCCTTAACTGAATTTGCCAAGCCAGCAAAAAGAGGGTTTTGTTGTTGAGAATTAAACTCAGGCCTTTCCCATACTGCTGGATCCACTTTGATCCCTAAAGTAATTTGGCGGTCTTTAGCCATTGCATTGACGCAAGCCAGAGATGCATTTGAATCTATGGCAGCCTGTGCAGTCTCCATATTGTCAGGCAGGCCAAGTTGAACCTGGGAATAATTTCCATCTTTGGAAATAGAGATTCTTAAATCCGTATCAGAAAAAACCTGATCCAAAAGCTCGGAAGGAAGCGTGATAGAAGAAGATTTTTCTTTCTTGGTAATCGATCCCTCTACTTTCTTTCGGAAATCCTCTCCCTTCTCTTCACTAATTTTATCCAAGAGAAATGCGAACATCTTCATCGCATCAAGGTCACCTTTCACTTTTGCAGAGAAAAAGAAATCCAACTCTGAACCAATTTTGGGCGACCTGCCTTCCTGGGAGGCTTTGCTTATTCCATCCAAACCCTCGACAGTTATAGTAAATTGGGCAAGGTCATCAAAATTGAGCCCGGTCACTTCTATAATTTCTTGGACCTCTTTGTCCATTTGCTTGGGGTCAGAAATATCTTTAGCAATTTCCGGATATTTTTCAGACAGCATTTTATAAAATCCGCTCTCTTTGATGGATTCAATCTGAACTTGAAAAAACAATAAAAAGGAAAAAAGAAGTTCTGCAGTCATGGTAATATAATTTGAAAAAGAGGAAAATCGAAGAAATCAGGAAAGTTTATACCTGTAAACGTTTGTTTCCCTGATTTGATAGCCCAAGGATTGGTAAAGCCTGTTTGCTCCTTCTCGGCTGGGTCTGGATGTAAGATCAATTGCTTTCACTCCTCTTTCCCTGGCCTCTTGCAGGGCATGATCCATCAATGCCTTGCCAAGACCTTGCCCCCTAGCCTTCGAATCAACAACCACATCTTCAATCCACGCCTTTCTTCCAGTCGGAATTTTCATAATCACCAGGCTCAACATACCTATAATTTCATCTACTGCATTGGAACATACGAAAACCAGAGTGCTATCTGAACTGGTTAATTCCAAAAGTTGTTCCATGCTTAACGAACTGGCTTTTGAGGATAATTGGGGCAGCAATTGATTTATTGACTCAAGGACTGACGGTGTTGCTTCGGTAAGTTCTGAAATTTTAATCATCTATAATAATTATGCAGTCCAAGAAAAACATGGCGAGTTGGTATTCCAATTTTACGGACTTTACACTCTACAGGTATTGAGGAATCTAAAATTTACTTAAATTCTATAATATTCCATTGCACTCCTCTGTTTTGAAAACATCTTCATCTCCATGCCCAAGAGTTTACTAAAAATCCTCTTTAAATACTTTGTAGCAATTACTTTTTTTTCGCCACCCGTTCTTAAATCAGAGAAATTTCATGCCCCGGGAGAAAAGCCTACGTCGACAAATTTCCATGCATTCGTTGGAGGTGATATTCAAGTCGACCCACAAACTAGGCTAAAAAAGAGCACGATGCTCATTCGCAATGGAGTTATTGAAAAAATAGGTACAAACATTCCTGTCCCATCCTTCTATCGTGAATGGAATTGCTCTGGTAAAACCATTTACCCTGGACTCATTGACCCCTACAATTTGCCTGGAAAGAAAGATGGGCTTCTATCCCTTGGTCACCAGAAAACAATGGATGCTCAATCCAATCTGTCTTTCTTTGGATTGCCTGAAAACTCATCAGATAAGCAAATTTCCACTTTTGGCATCCCAGGGGTTCATCCCGAAAAAAGACTCATTGAATCCTACAAACCGCAACCAGACCAATGGATAGATACCCGTAAACTTGGCTACACCGCAGTTCATCAAGTGCCACCCGAGGGAATCTTTCGGGGTATGGGCATATGTATGCTCATATCATCTAAGTCTGAAAACAATAGAATCTTAAAAGAACAGACACCTCAAATCTTAGCCTTTGATCCAGTTGGCAGAAAGTCTTCCCCTTCCGTTTATCCAAATTCTCTGATGGGAGTTATTTCAGTCATTCGCCAGACTTTCCTGAAGACTGACTATGCCAGAAGGATGCTAGATTTTGAAAAAAGTAATCCTTCTGCCGGACAACCATTTGTGGCACACCAGGGAATTCGCAGTCTTCTCTCGGTCATGCATCCGGCGAACAAAGTTCAGATGTGGTTTGAGCCTGGCAGTACACTGATGATCCCCAAAGCTATTGAGATTGCCAAAGAATTTAACCTCAAGGATTCTGTATTTGTCTTAACCGGCGACGAATGGAGAAGACCCGACTTGGCAGTTTCCGCCAAGTATGATTACATTCTCCCCCTACACTTCCCTGCAATCCCCAAATTATCTGATGAGGAAGACTGGGAACAAATCTCATTGGAACAGCTCCGTTCCTGGAATCATGCTCCGGGAATGGCTAAGTTGGTTGCTCGTAAATCTAAATCCCTTTCATTCACCACCTCTGGTTGTTCGAGCGATGAATTTCATAAAAATTTACTCAAGTCGATTTCTCGTGGATTAACCGAACAAGAAGCACTTGCCGCACTGACCATAAACCCAGCAAAAATCTGCGGAATCTCAGCTTTCACGGGAACTCTGGATGCCGGTAAAATGGCTAATTTTTTCATTATCAACGGAGAGTCTTATTTTACTGAAAAACCTCAACTTCACTCCACTTGGATTGCCGGTAAAGCGGAATTGTACGATCTGCAACCCAAAGAAGAAGATGCCAATAAAACTTCTACAATCTCCAATAAAGATAAATTACTGGCAAGCTACCCAAGTGCAAAACGAGGACCAATCGACCAACCTGATTTAGTTCTTTTTGAAAATTTCACCCTTTGGACATGCGAAAAAACAGGAGTGCTCAAGGATCATGATATCCTAGTCAAAAATGGTAAAATTCAAGAGATAGGTAAAAACCTAACGATTCAACCGTCCGCCAATGCACGAATAATAAAAGGAAAAGGAAAGCACCTGACCCCTGGAATTATTGATTGCCACAGTCATGCCATGATCCTTGGCGGGGTAAATGAATCCACTCTCCCGTCTACCGCCATGGTTAGGGTTGAGGATGTTGTTAACTCTGAAAGTATAAATATCGAGAGACAACTCGCCGGAGGCGTAACAGCATGCAACTTACTCCATGGATCAGCCAACCCTATTGGTGGGCAAAATGCCGTCATTAAATTACGCTTGGGAGCATCACCACAAAAGCTTCTCTTCCATGAGGCACCCTCTGGTATTAAGTTTGCGCTTGGAGAAAATGTAAAACAGTCAAACTGGGGGGATAAGTACAAAACGCGGTTTCCCCAATCGAGAATGGGGGTAAAAACCTTTTTTGAAAATCGATTCCATGCAGCTCTTGCCTATGAGGAAAAAAAGAACATAGCCGCCAAGGAAGAAAAGCCCCATTTGCAGGACCTTGAAATGGAAGCCATTCTTGAAATTATTCATGGAAAAAGACTGATTCACTGTCATTCTTACCGTCAGGATGAAATTCTCGTCTTCCTGCGCACGATGGAATCATTTGGAGTCCGCGTCGCCAGTCTTCAACATGTACTTGAAGGCTACAAAGTGGCGGATGAAATTGCGAGGCATGGGGCTGGGGCTTCTACTTTTTCAGACTGGTGGGCTTACAAATTTGAAGTTTACGATGCCATACCCTATGCAGGTGCAATGATGCACCAACGGGGATGTATTGTCAGTTTCAACTCCGATTCTCCCGATCATGCGAGAAGGCTTAATCTGGAGGCAGCCAAGGCGGTTAAATATGGAAATCTGACAGAACAAGAAGCATTGAAATTCGTTACTCTCAATCCAGCCATACAACTTGGCATTGATTCCAAAGTTGGATCTCTAAAACCGGGAAAAGATGCAGATTTTGCAATTTGGACGACCCACCCGCTCGACTACCGGGCAGTTTGTGACCAGACTTGGATCGACGGGAAACTATACCATGACCTACAACATACAAGAAAACGAGACAAGGAACGCCAAAAAGAAAGGAACGAATTGCTTAGCCTCGCAAGAGAGGAGGTCGACAATCCCGATAAAGAAAAGCCTACAAAATCAGCGATAAGAAAGTTTTTTCAATCATCCCTTGAGGTTACCTGCGATCTAAGCACTCACTCTTGTAGGTCACATGATTGCCTGAAGAAAGGAGGTAACTGAAGTGAAGCTTCTTTGGTTATTATTTCTACTTGTATCGCTTTCTAATTTGGTTCTTGCCCAGGAGTCTTTTGTTTTTCGGGCTAAGAAAATTCAGGCAACTCCTGATTTAGTTTATCAACCCGGAGAAATTCTCGTTCGTGAATCCAAAATAATTCGTATTGGTGAATCGATACCAAAGCCCAAAAATCACAAATTTGTGGATTGGAGTGAATTTGAAATATATCCTGGATTGATTAGTCCAGGCTCATCTTTGGGGTTAGCTGAAATCAATGCGATCAGACCTACTCGCGATGAAAGAGAAGTAGGCACGCATACTCCTGAAATCGAAGCATGGACAGCGGTAAATCCTGACTCGGAACTGATCCCGGTTGCGAGGGCTAACGGTATCACTCATTCTCTTATCGTTCCAATGGGCGGAACCATCTCCGGAGTATCCGGATTGATTGCATTGGATGGTTGGGGAATTGAAGAAATGGCCATTGTACAAAAAGTTGCACTTCACATTTGGTGGCCGGGCCAAGGTTTATCAATCCCAAGCCACAACTCCGATGGAAAATCCATTGAAGAACAAAAAAAAGAGCGGATAAAAAACATCGAGAATCTTGATGAGTTTTTCAATCAGGCAGAATCTTATGCGAGAAGAAGGCTTGCTACACCCAAAAGTAAAACCGACTTAAACCCGAGTTGGGAGGCTATGCTGCCTTTTGTATCCCAAAAATTACCTCTAATCATCCATGCAGATGAAAAAAGACAGATTGCCTCAGCCTTAGATTGGGCGGAAAAAAGGAAATACAAAATTATAATTTCCGGAGGCAGGGACTCGTGGAAAATTGCCGAAAGGATTGCAGCCATGCAAGTTCCAGTCATTTACCGTCATGTATTTAGTGCTCCGCCTCAAACTAACTTAGCTCACGACATCCATTTTCGTGCACCTGGAATCCTGGCCCGGGCAGGGGTGGAACTTTCCATTGGCCTTAGACTCGGAGCATGGTCGGCGGCCAATCAGCGCAATCTACCCTACCATGCTGCTCACGCCATTCCCCTTGGTCTTAAAAGGAAAGATGCCTTGGCTGCGGTTACGATTAATCCTGCAAAACTCATGGGAATGCATAGACAGCTTGGCACATTGGAAAAAGGAAAAGATGCTACCTTCATCGCATGCTCAGGAGATATATTTGACCTTCGTACTACGGTTAAACATATGAGAATTGCCGGGAAGGGAGTTGACTTATCCAGCCGTCACACTCGTCTTTTCGAAAGATATCAAAAGAGGCCGAGACTGGACTGATTTTACAAAAAAAAGACGCGTGGTTTGCCCGAACCACGCGTCTTGTTTTTGAAACTACTCTCT
>JBMYOA010000014.1:0-19945 GCA_049598825.1 Opitutales bacterium
AGTCGCTTCCTTTAGTTGATCCTCAAGGTTCTGAATAACCTCTGCGTACTCTTGCGGTGTATCTCCTTCAAAAGCTTTGAGCTTGGTTAAAAGGTTTTGGCTTTCGGCAACAGCCACTTCTTTCTGTCTAAGTGCGTCAGCCAACTCATCTTCTATTTCAGCAAGATCAGCTAAATTCCTCGCTTCTGCCTGTTCTAGCTGAGCGGTTAGTTCATCATTGGCTTTTCTTAAATCGACAATGTCATTATTCTTCCCTTCTTCAAAAGAATCGAGTTTTGAAACGGCAGCTGCTAATTCTTTCTCCAGTAAATCGATGGTTCTAGTTTTCTCATCCTGCAATGATTCAAGTTGTGCACGCAAATCTGCATTCACCGCATTGGCCTCCAATAATTCTTCTTCAATTAAGACAACAGCCGTTATGCTCGAATCATCTGAATTTTCTAATCTCTTTTGGAGGTCAGTAATTTCTTTTTGTGATACTTTTAAATCTTCGTTTAATCGAGCTACCATTTTCTTGGTTTCAAGGGATGCCCCCTTACCCTCTTCTCGCATAATCATTAGTTCAGCTTCCAAATCAGATATATTAGAAAGTAATTTTTCTTTCTCAGCCTCATTAACCTGAAGTGTTTCTATCTGCTTTGACATCGCATCTGCCAACTCTGCTTTCAAATTATCTACTTCAGCGTTGTAAGACTCGGCTTCATCTAAACTCTCCTGTAATATTCGAATAGTCCCTAAAGCCTCTTGAAGTTGAGAAACAGCCTGCCTCGTCTCAACGGATTCTCCTAAACCTGCTGTCTTCATTCTCGCAATTTCTTCCCTTGCTTTGTCCAACTCGGATTTCAGATCAAGAACCAAGTCTTGGGACTCGTCTGTTTGGTTAACAAGACTTTCTTGCTCTGAAAGTAATTTATTATGTGTTTGAACCAATTGCTCTTCAAGTGATGCGATTTCAAGCGCTGCTCCAGCCTGTATCCGCTCATTTTCTTCCCTTTCGAATACGAGTTCTACCTTCACTTTATTAAGCTCATCACGAAGAGACAAAACCACTTCATCGGTGTTAATATTGTTTTTATTCTGAGCATCTTTGGTTTCTTCAAGCACCTGATTTAAATCCTGTAATTGGCCGGCAATAACTTTTACCACTTCAAGCTCTTCTTTCAGTTTTTGCTTTTCATCAAGTACGAGGTTTAATTCCTCATCCTTTCCTTTAAGTTCTAGCTCTCTGCGTGACAATTGTTCCATCGCCCGCTTTTGCCTCAATACCGCATTATCCAACTCTACCTTCAATCCATCTATCACTTCTGAAGCACGGGATTGCTCAAGATCAAAGCGTTGTGATAATTCCTGGATTCGATTTTCTGAATCTTCAAGATTTTGCTCCATTTCGTTTACGAATGGAATAGCGGGGAGTTTACCCAAAGATGCTTCACGCAGTGCTTCCTGGGCAACTTGTGCATCCTCTTCCAATGATTGTATGGTGTTAGCAAAATCGAACTCTCTTTTGGCCATTTGCTTTTTGGTCTCATCAAATTGTTTTTTAGTTTCAACAAGTTGTAAATTTGAAGACTTCAACTTGTCCTCCAACTCCTGAACTTGCTCGGCCAATGAATTTCGTTCTAAACGGTTTTCTTCTTTTGCCTTAAGGACCTCTTTTTTCGCCGCATTCAGATCAAGCAGCAATTTATTAACATAAGCAGGGCTTGCTGAACGGCTCGAAGAATCACCAGCGTCTTCTAGAGAACTTTTAAGCTGAAGAAGCTGATTTTCCAGATCATCTTTCTCTCCAACTTCCACTTGCATCCTTGCAATTTCTCCGAGTGCTTTCCTAAGCTCGTCCTGAAGATCAAGGAAATCACGTGCAGATGCTTCCTTGGGAGCAGATTGTGCCATTCTCAGAGCATTTTTTGTTTGGGAAAGCTCTCTTTCCAATGCCATGAGGCGAGCGGAATCCACACCCGCATTTGCAGCAGTCGAACGAGCGAGATCCAATTCCCTTCTGGTTCTCTCCAATTCAGTTGTGATCGAACGGATATACGAATTAGATCTTTCCTGCTCCATGAGCAAAGATTGCCTGGACTGGCGTAAGTCAGAGCGTGCATTATCCAATTCCCTTTCCAAGCGGTTAATTTGATCACTTATTGACTTAGCCGAAACTCCTTGGCCAGAAATAGAGCCTGAACTAAGAGCATTTTTTGATCTCTCAAGTGCCTGTACCATCTGCTGAGACTCATCTAGGTTTGATTTAAGGGATACAATATCCCTGTACGCCCTACGCAACTCGATCTGCATCTGGGCTGTATCTTCAGAAAGTTCAGTTTGAAGATTTTTGGAAGCAGCGAGTTCTGACTCCAATTTACTAATTTGAGTTCCATTACCGCTAATAGTTGAAACCGGCAATGGCTTCGTTAAGATATTGGGGCTAGCTGTAATCGACGGGCTAAATCTATCTGACGAAGAAAGTGACATAGCTTCCTTGGATTGAATGACAGAAGCAACATTTCGCCCTACAGAAGTTTTAGGAGCAACGGGTTGAGCGACCGGAGGAGTCGGTGCAATACGGGCCATAAAATCTTCACTTTCTTTTACCAGGGATTGCATTCCAAACTTCGCATCATTTCTGGCCGCGTCCATTAACTTGGACAAAGCTTCAGCCTCACTCGATGTTCTTTCCACGGCTTCACCCAACACTTGGAGTGCAGGCTGTGCCTCTGAGAACCTGCCAGCAAAATTGTCGTTGAGATCATCTAAAATATTTTGAGAATCTGACAATCTGCTGGATGTTTCACTAATCGACTTCTGAAGTTCGTTACGCCTGGCTGCCCATGCATCTTCAACACCTTTTAAATTAGACTTCAAGCGATTGACTTCAGTTTTAGCATTACCATCTTGCTCGGATGCAGTCGCTAGATTCGAAAGGATTTCTTTTTTGGAAAGAGCCGTCGGATCATCACCCAACTGAGTATTAAGATCGTCCATGATCTTCTTTTGCGTGACCAGCTTAGCACTAATGCTGGAAACTAAGTCTTCTGCAGAGACTTGGGCGTTATCCGCGGTTTGGGCAAGTTGACTAAAGGCCAAGGAGACAATCCCCAAAAAGAAAAGGGGGATGCCCAACCAGCCTTGTCTGATTACGGAAAGGCATGAAAAAATCATAGGTCTATGATGGGAAGAGGGAGAGCAAAAGCAAGACTTGATTTAATCGGCCCTGATTGGATACTAAATTCAATAATCATTCCAAAACTTCAATTAATCATGAGCCCCCCTATCTTAATCCTACTTACATTTTTGATTCCCCAAACAGGCTTTCTATTGGAAGCTAGAATTGGGGATGATCGCCTGACTCTTGAGAAAAGACTGCTCCGTTCAGGTGGTTATCAGTACAGGGATGAACAAGTTTTGGCAAACAGGCGTAAAGGTATGCCCTACATCAAATTTGAAGAATATTTCCCAGACAGAGCCGATTTAAGGATTTATTACAAAACAACTGATGGACGGAAACCATTATCCAAAGACATTAAAACTTCTAACATGCTGGAGGGATGGAACCTCCATGTTCTATATGTTCAAGGCAAGTCAGTTCTCGAGATTTATAAGAGAAGTGAAAAAATTACTGAATTCGAATTCATTCACTTACTAAATCTTCAGAGCAATGGTTCCTTTTGGGAAAAAAAGAGTGATAAAGAATTAGAGGATAATGAATATTCTACCTTCGGCTTTGAATTACAGCGAAATGACAAAATGTTAAGAGCCAAAAAAATCGGATCCAATGCGGTGATGGTTTTTTCATCAGGATTTGATCACTTGTTAAAAAAAACAATCAGAGACGATCAAATGGAAAATGCCCCATCAAGTACTGATGGGTTTTAATGCACCAATATTAAATGGTGCCCGAGGAGGGGGTCGAACCCTCACATCCATGGGATACCAGATCCTAAATCTGGCGCGTCTACCAATTCCGCCACCCGGGCATTCTAATTTGGATAATTATGAAGTAATAAAAAGGCAACCCTAGAAGGCATCACCAAAGGGCCCCTGCCATAATCCAAATACGAATGAAATAAAAGCGAAAAGCAAAACCGTCCACTTGAGAAGGCCGATATCCTGCATCTTTGTCCATGGGTCTTCCGGTTTTTCGTCGTCATCAAAACGAGGTTTGGGTTCAAAACAAATTTCACGGATCCAACCAAAATAATAATAAATAGAAACGACCACCCCAATTACCATGGCGACCAGCGAAACATAGAGCTTTGCCTCAAAGGCCACATTGAAAAGCATAAGTTTTGCGATGAACCCTCCCAGTGGGGGAATCCCGGCGAGAGACCCAATACCTATCAATAGGCAAATAGCTGCCCATGGATGTTTGCGAAGCAGACCTTCATAATGCTCTGCTTCATGGTCCGAATCATCCGACAAGCTCACCAGCCCCATAATTCCAAAGACAATAAAGGATGCAAAAAGATATATGAAGAGATAGAAGAACACCACCCACACCGCACGATCACTATCGCCAGCAAAATGCATAGATGCCATCACCGCAACCAAGAGATATCCTGCATGAGCCACTCCCGACAACCCCAGCATACGTTTTAATTTTGACTGAGCACAAGCAGCTAAATTTCCAAACAAGATCGTAAATGTGGCCACAAACCCAAGTAATGGAAGTAAAAATTCGGATATCCCCTCGAATGGGCCATTAACTAAATTCAAAAGGAGAAAGAATCCAGCTGCTTTCGATGAAACCGCTAGGTATGCCGTGATAGGAATGGGAGAACCATGATATACATCTGCAACCCATATTTGAAAAGGGGCTGCACCAATTTTAAAAGCGATACCGGCCAGAACAAGAACAACACCCGATTTCAAAAGTAAATTATCCTGATTGGTTTCCAAAAGTAATCCGATGTAGTCAAAAGATAGAAAATCCGCACCCGTTAGATCCGGTGATACCGCACCCCATGCAGCAGGGTTTGCTCCCACACCATAAAGCATCACTATTCCGAGCAGAAGAAGTGCAGAACTCAACGCACCAAAAATCAAATACTTAATACCTGCTTCTAGAGACTTGGTTGAGTTACGGTTGTATGCGACTAGTGGGTAAAAAGCGAGTGCGACGGTTTCTAAGGCCACAAAAAGAACAATGAAATTTGTGCTTTGACAGAGGAGCATCAAACCAGCGGTGGCCAGCATTGTAAGGTGATGAAATTCGCCAAATCTTAAGTTTTGTAATTTTAGAAAACGGTTTCCTAAAATAGAAACGCAAATTGAAGAAAGGAGAAAAAATGTTCTCATCACATCTCCTTGAAAACCATGTCTGAGCATTCCAGAAAATGATGATCTGTCAAACGTGTGATGAATCAAGAGATAATCCAGCAAATGATAAACCAGTAAACATATTTGAAAAAGAACGGCAAAAGTACCACATACATTGCTTTTATTCTTTTCTTTGGAAGAAAACAGGTCGACCAAAAGAATAACCACGGCACCGAGGGCCAGGGTAAGTTCAGGCCAAATTTCCGACCATAAGTTATCTTCAGAAAATATCAGGAAATCTTCCATCATTATTCGGAATCCTCCTCTTTACTTTTTTCACTTGATTCCGATGTAAAGGATGCAGACTTATCCATGACTACATCTACCGGGCAACAGGAAGGCAGTCCATATCCTCCTTCTCCATTTTCCAGGATTTGATATCTTGCACTGATATTGGTATCAATTCCTTCCGATACTCCTTTTGGCCATAGACCCAAAAATAATAAAGGAACAAGAATTAAGGAAGCCGGAATAATTTCATCAATCGAAAGGTCATTTATTTTGTGTTCTTTTTCATGTGCGGATAATTCTTCAGATTTATCGCCATAGAAAATCCTTGCCATCGCCCTTAAGCCAAAAATTGCAGATATGATAATTCCGAGCGCGGCAAGACCAAGTACCAAATGATTTTCTTCATATTCTCCCAATGAAAGAAAAATGGCGAATTCTCCCCAGAAATTACCAAACCCGGGAAGACCGATCGTTGCGAATGTGGCCGCAGCGAAAAAACAAGCCATAATAGGAGTTTGCGAAGCAAGTCCGCCCATCTCATCCATTTCAAGGGTGTTGGTTCTCTTGTTAATACAATTGGCAACAAGAAACATTAAGGAAACTGAAAGACCGTGAGCACACATTAACATCACCGTAGCACTGGCACCGAGAGAGGAGCACACGCCAAGACCGAGAAAACAATAGCCCATGTGCATAACAGAACCATTGCCTATCATCGATTTTAAGTTTGTTTGAGCGACAGTAATTGCACCCACAATTAGAATATTTCCAAGGGCGAGCCAAAGTATGTAGGGCCCCCAAGATAATCCTCCTGCTGGAAGAAGTGGTAAAGCAAGCTGGACGAGTCCGTAGAGTCCAAATTTCTTAAGGACTCCTGCGTGAAGCATAGAGACGGAAGTGGGAGCCGCTTCGTAACCGCGGGGTGCCCAGGTATGAAAAGGAAACAGAGCAACCAGAATCCCAAAACCAAAGAGAAGAAGTCCAAAAATCTTCTTTTGCGTTCCAATGCCCAATCCATCTTCCAATAATGCCTCTGTCAAATGAGGAAAATCAAACTTTGGTGCATCCAGAAGTACATTGAGAGCAACCAACCCACCCAATGAAATTAATGCTCCAAGCGTCAAATATATCGTTATTTCAAGAGCAATAGAGCGTCTATCACGACCGCCCCATAATCCGATCATAAGGAAAGTAGGAATCAGGGCGAACTCATGAAATAGATAGTAAAAAAGTAGATCTACACTGGCAAAGAGTCCCATCAAACCTGCCTGCATGAAAGCCAATAGAGCTAAGTAAAGTGGTAATCTGTCTGCCCCTGATTTTATGGCAACTAAACCGGCGGCCAACCCGACAAAACCGGCCATGGCGAATAACGGAGCGGAAACACCGTTGAGTCCAAGATGAAAAGTAATACCCAAGGTCTGCAACCCCATGCGTTCGTACAGAATTTGGAAGGAATAACCTGTGCTGCCTGGGTCAAAGTTTAGAAACAATAAGATTCCTGCAATACAGGGAAAACCAAACCCAATGTAAGCAATTTGTTTAGCTCTGGCAGAATCATTCAGAAAAAACAAAAGAATCAACAAGGAAGAAACTGTGGGGATCAGAATTGATCCAATAAGCAGTAATTGAAAAATATCCATTCCCTAGTTACTCCCCCCACTGAAAATAGCGTATGCCAAGAAACCAATTGTGCCTGAGACAAACCAAAATGAGTAACTATGGATTTTACCAGAATAAAAGGATTTACCGAGAAGGGCGAAAAGAGCCGCAACACCTGCTGACCCACGCACCAAAAGCCCGGAGATAAAAAGTAATTCCATAACTTCCAAGAAACGGAAGAATGGGTCCTGAATTTTCTTCACATAAAATGAATAAATCTCATCGAAAAATAATTTACTGTTCGATAGTTGAAAAAGGGCTGGTGATTTCTCTGCAAGCGGATCTTTGTCTCCCGACTGTGCACCATATATTTTCCTTGCGAGAACCAACCCACCCACCCATGCAACCAAACCCAGTACATTCATCCAAAGATGATTAGGCATATCTGCAACTCGAGCAATATCTGGAAGAAGAAAATCAACTATTTGAGAGGGGTACAAAGCGTGAAACCCACCCAAAACGGATAATACTCCCAAAATTAGAAGTGGACCGGTCATAAAAATCGTTGATTCTTTGGCCTCGGAAGATGATTTAGAACGGGCAGCACCACAAAAGGTGAGAAAGTATAATCTAAACATATATAAAGCCGTTAAAACTGCTCCGGCATAAAGGATGCAAAAAATAACGAAGTCTAGGTTATAAGCACCCAGTAAGATGGCGTCCTTGCTGAAATAACCGGATAGAAAATGAACCCCGGAAATGGCCATCACCCCGATTAAAAAAGTGTAAGCGGTAATCGGCATTTTTTTTCTGAGACCTCCGTAGGCAAAAATATCCTGCTCGTGATGACAGGCATGAATCACCGAACCTGATCCCAAAAACATCAGGGCTTTAAAAAAAGCGTGAGTCATCAAATGGAACAATGCAATACCGGGTAATCCGAGTCCAAAAGCTGCAGCCATGTAGCCCAACTGAGAAAGCGTTGAATACGCCAAAACCTTTTTAATATCACGCTGAGTCAAAGCACAGAATCCAGCATATAGCCCCATTACAGCACCAAGTAAGCCGATTAATTTAAAAGCCTCTGCAGTAAATAGAAACTCAATTCGAATAAGCAGAAAAATTCCGGCAGCTACCATAGTGGCTGCATGAATTAGGGCAGAAACAGGGGTGGGACCAGCCATCGCATCAGGCAGCCAAACATGAAGGGGAAATTGAGCTGATTTACCGATAAAACCACAAGCAAGCAAAAGACAAAGAATGGTGGAGGTTAAGCTTGGATCCAAGTTTGCAGTAACCGACAATTCCTGGAGGTTGACAGTTCCAAAGGTCCAGTAAGTAAAAATGATTCCTAACAAAAAGCCAAAATCACCAACTCGGTTAACAATGAAGGCTTTCCGGGACGCTTTCGCAGCCTCATCTGTCTTGAAGTAATGGGCGATTAAAAGGTAAGAACTAAAGCCAACCAACTCCCAGAAAACAAAGATCATTACCAGATTGTCGGCCAGGGTGATGCCGAGCATCGAAAACATGAAAATGGATAGTCCGCCAAAATAACGGGCCTTTGCCTGATCATCGGCCATGTAGCCAAGGCTAAAAATGTGAATGAGCAGTCCAACAAAAGAAACCACAAAAAGTAAAGTCTTTGCCGGACTATCGATAAGAAAACCAAAATCTAACTGCCAATTTGACAACGAAAACCAAGGGGTACTCCATGCAAATACGGACCCAGTCTCATTGCCAAAAATCAAATACGAAGAAAAGGCCAGAATACCCCCCGCAGTTGCCACCGAAAGCAAGGCTGCAATATTTCCGTGTTTTCGAAGAAACAAGAGGGTGACGATCGCAGAGAGTAAGGGTAATAGCAATAAACTGAGTGCAACTTGTATCATTTAAAAATTCTCAGTTATGAATCAAATTGATGTCTTCGGAAAAAACACTGTTACGCCGTTTGTATAGAGCGACCAACAAAGCAAGCCCTACCGCAACTTCGGCAGCAGCAACCGTCATGATAAAGAAAACAAAAATGCTTCCGTCCAAATTAAGGGAAGTACGCGAAAAATTAACCAAAGCCAAATTGATTCCATTAAGCATCAATTCCAATGACATAAGAACTAGCAACAGATTTCTGCGTAGCAAAACACCAAAAAAACCAATCGAAAATAAGCAAAGTGAAAGGCAGAGGTAATGGGAGGGAGTGACGGTTTCCATGTTCAACCAGCCTCCTTTTCGTTATTTTTACTAAGTACGATTACACCGACCATTGCCGCAAGGAGTAAAAAACCAGATATCTGAAGGGGAAGCATGTATTTGGTCATTAGACCATATCCAAAACTTTTCACAGATGTTGAAAATGACAAGTTTTCACCCTGAGTCATCGCCGCCTCATTATCGACAGGCAACCATGTCGAATGCTCACCAAGCCAACCTGAATTTTGAACAACAATCAAAAAGATGACCAGTAAAAGAGAAACGGTAAAACCAGCAGCAAGTCCGGAAATCAATTTCATTTTGGATGCTTTGCCTCCCTGGGGCCCAACATCCAAAAGCATGATGATAAAAAGAAAGAGAACCATCACCGCCCCTGCATAGACAAGAATCTGGAGGACAGCTAAAAAGAATGCTTCCAAGAGAACAAACAACGCAGCGACTCCAACCAAAGAAATAATCATGAACATCGCAGCAGAAACGGGATGCTTAGAGCAAACCATTAAAATTCCACCACCAATTGAAAGAGTCGCAAAAAGATAAAAGAGTATATCGACAGTATTCAAGATTAGCGAAGTTGAGATGTGAAACGATTGTAAATCACACTCTTATATAGACGAAATTCAGAACAAATCCTCAACCAAAAAAGCTTCCTAGTGAGAGTTTCCCTGTGCTTCTGCTTTCTTTTTCTTATCCCACTTGTAATGAGAATCAGGAAGAGTCCCTCCCAGCTCATAAAGTTTGGCTTTATTGTTAATCATCTCTTCCCGTGAGTAACCGGAGGTCGAATATTCATCCTGTAAAAATATTGCTTCCTCAGGACAGACTTCCTGACAGTACCCGCAATAAATGCAACGGAGCATGTTGATTTCAAATTCTTCCGGGGCTTTTTCTACATGTTCCCGGTTTTCATCCTCTTCAGGCACAGAACCAGGGGTAATCCTGATTGCTTTGGGCGGACAGACGAATTCGCAAAGCTGACAAGACACACACTTTTCCCTTCCATTGGGATCCTTAACTAGTGTGGGAACACCGCGGTAATTCTTGGGGATATTTGGTTTCTCTTCGGGGTATTGAAGGGTAACCTTCGGTTTGAACATATTGCTGAATGTGGTCTTTAAACCGGTAGCAATTTGGGGAAGATAGGTCCTTTCAGAAATGGATAGAGGCTTTCGCTCTAAGACAACGGTTTTGGCCATAATACTTAAGGTAAATTTAAATTAGATTGGTCGAGCCAGGTTACAACAAATACATAAAAAATAAGATTTACCAGAGCCAAGGGTAGTAACTTGGTCCAACCTAAATGCATCACCTGATCGTAACGAAAACGGGGAAGCGTCCATCGAATCCAAATAAAAAAGAAAATCAGTCCAATGGTCTTGGTCAAAAACCAAGCAGTTCCAATAAGGGATCCTAGCCAATTCGAAGGCCATGGGTTTTCGACCCAAGGGAGAAAATTCCATCCGCCAAGAAAAAGTAAGGTGAAGATAGCGGAGCCAATCACTATATGGGCATACTCAGCCACAAAAAAGATTCCAAACTTAAAACTACCATATTCAGTGTGAAATCCGCCGACCAAGTCAGTTTCCGATTCCGGCATATCAAAGGGCAATCGATTTGTTTCCGCAAAAAGTGCGATAAGAAAAATAAGGGCGGATACTGGCTGAATAATCAAAAGCCATGTGGATGCATTCTGAGAACGAACAATTTCCACTAAACTGAGACTGGAGGCAGTGGCACCGGGTTCACTGACCCAAAGGAAGACAGGAAGAAGGGAGAGACCCATAGCAAGCTCATAGGAAATCATCTGAGCGGACGAGCGGATACCGCCCAAAAAAGGGTATTTACTATTGGAAGACCATCCGGCAAGAACAATTCCGTAAACGCCAAGGGAAGAGACAGCCAAAACGAAAAGTATGCCTATATCCAAGTCTGCCAAAATTAAAGGGGTTGATTTACCTTCCGAGCTGAAGAACTCACCGAATGGCAAAACGGTCATGGTGGTTAATGCGGGAACAAGAGCCACAATCGGAGCCAGGTAGTAATAAAATTTATTTACATGACCTGGAACGATTTCTTCTTTAAATAGAAATTTTAAACCATCGGCCAAGGGTTGAAATATGCCAAGACCTTTCAAGAAAGGCCCTATAAATGGAATGTGACCAACAAGTGGCAAAACAGTACGATTGGGCCCTACCCTTCCTTGCATCCAAGCACTTACCTTTCTTTCTGCTAAGACTGAGTAGCCTGCCATAGTCATAACTGCACCGACCATGAGAAAGGCGAATATGACCTTCAGGGCAATGAGTTGGACGAGTTCGATATCAATCATGGATCGTGCAATCAGTTCGGCTTTTTGAAATGCATTGCATCTGATTCAACAAATGGAAGATCAATCCACTTCGAGCTATCCAATTGAAGTGGCCCTCGCAATGCATCGGTAAAGGTCATCCCCTTGAAAGGTGACTTGGGAGGCGATGATAGATTCTTCCAAATTAAAGATGGGTCCGGAGTTACTTTATTGTCTTCATCCAGTGCGGAAAGCAATTTACAAAATACATGCATATCAGGCAAAAGTCCCGCCAAACCGGGTACTGTCTGCTCAAAACCCTGAGCAAAAAAAGAACGGTTGATAAAGGTACCCCTCTTTTCAAAACTTGTGAGAGTTGGAATAACAACCTGTGCAAGATCACTGGTACTGTTCTTGTGCGTTCCAACATAAACGATGGAGACTCCCATCAAAGATTCGGCCTCAACACCAGAACTTAACAAATCTTCGTTAACAACTAAGAGGGTTTCGATCTCTCCTTTCTTCAGGTCGTTATTTAATTTCTCCAGGTTATCTTTAGGATAAGTACTTGTAAAACCTGAGTAAAGAGCACCTCGCAAATTTGGAGTACGGTCAGCTGAAAGCAGGATACCGTCATCATCCCCAAAATGTCCCCGTAAATATTTTTTGGATTTGGTGATTTTACTCAAACGATTAAGGAGATAAAGCTCTTCAAGTGTGGAATGACAGGAACCAACAATCCCCACATTTTTGTCTTTCAATAGATCCACTGCTGAAGTAACTGAATCTTCAAAACTAGTATTTTGCTGATTTGTTGAAGGATTCTCAAGCCTGTCATCGGATCGTACCTTCTTGAATAAGGAGCGTCCGCTATCAGTCATCCAGCTGTCATTAACTTCATCATTTCTTCGAGGAGTGATACGATAAATTTCCCCTTCGCGGCTCGAAACCATGATATTACAACCTGCACTGCTTTCCGAACAAATACTTGGAGCTTCCTTCAAAAACCAGACACGCATTTTAAACCTGAAGTCTGTGCTTGTAAGAGCTCCCACTGGGCAAAGATCGACGGTGTTCAAAGAGTAATTGTTTTCAAGTTCCTTCCCAGGGAAACAGGTAAGAGTCGAATAGCTTCCTCTATCCACGAAACCAAGGACATCATCATTTGCAACTTCCTGGCAAAAACGAATACATCTAGAACATAAAATACAACGCTCATCATCCAAAGTAACACGAGGTCCTAATCGTGTGCGTTTGGGTTTAACATTTTTTCTCTCTACATAACGGCTGTATCCACGACCATAATCCGTGGCAAATTCCTGCAACCTGCATTCACCCGCCTGGTCACAAATAGGGCAATCCAGTGGGTGATTAACCAGCAAAAATTCCATTATCCCTTCCCGACAATCGGTCACTTTGTCCGAAATGGTTTTAACATGCATACCAGGTGAAACCGTAGTCGCACAGCCAATTACAGGTTTTGGAATCCAGCCTATTTTGGGTGTCCCATCTTCATTTAAAACCGGTTCGCCTGTGCCTCGATCACGCATGGGGGTACCCATCTCAATCAGACACATCCTGCAGTTACCTGCGACACTGAGCTGTGGGTGATAACAATAATGCGGAATTTCTTTTTTAAAGAGAGCCGCGGCATCGACCAAATTAATTCCCGCAGGAACTTCGACTTCTTCACCATCAAGCACGATGGGAACGGTTTCAGTCTTTTGTGTGGAAATCATCGAATCAGATAAGTTGTGGTGAGTCTTTTTTACGCTTTTGTGATTTTGCCTTTTTCAAAAAATCTTTGCGAAACTTTTTAACGAAACTTTGCGTCGGCCATGCAGCCGCCTCTCCAAATGCACAAATGGTTCGACCTTCAATCTGATTCGCAACATCAAGCAATAAATCAGTATCCTCTTCCCTTGCATCTCCTGAACACATCCTTGTGGTAATCTTTTTCATCCACAATGATCCTTCACGGCAGGGTGTGCATTGACCGCAAGATTCATGGGCATAGAAAGCATTTATATTCGCCATGGCTTCGACCATATCGACCGTATCATCCATGATTACGATACCGCCCGAACCGGACATTGTGCCTGCTGCCATTGGGCCATCAAAATCCAAGGGAATGTCTTCAATACCCCAGTCAAAATCAGTACCATCTTTTAAAGTACCCTTAAATCGCTCATCTGCCCGTAGAACTTTGGCAGAAGATCCCCCGGGAATTACTGCCTGCAAAGTTCTGCCCGGCAACAAACCTCCACAAACATCGTAAATCATTTCGCCTAAAGTAAGTGCCCCACATTCGAACTCAAAGTAACCCGGATTCTTCACCTGACCTGAAACACACCATATCCGGGTGCCCGTATTATTGGGCTTTCCAATTTTCGAAAATTCCTCTCCGCCCATCTCCATAATGTGTTTCACATTACAAAGAGTTTCCACATTATTGACGATAGTTGGGCATTGATACAGACCCAAGACGGCGGGAAAATAAGGTGGTTTAATTCTAGGATTTGGCCTTTTACCTTCGAGCGACTCAATCAGTCCAGTTTCTTCACCACAGATATAGGCACCTGCCCCCCGATGTACCACCAAGTCACACGAATAGCCACTTCCCAAAATATTATCCCCACAAAATCCCTTTTCCTTAGCTTCAAGAATCGCTCTCTCCAAAATTTTCGCCCCTTCAAAAAACTCAGCCCGTATGTAGATAAAAGCCTGTTTCGCCTGAATCGCGAAAGCCGAGATCATCATACCTTCTATCAATTGGTGAGGATCCTTATGAATAATTTGCCGGTCTTTAAAAGTGCCAGGCTCAGACTCATCCGCATTGCAGATTAAATAGATTGGCTTTCCGGACTTTCTATCCAGAAATTTCCATTTCATTCCCGTTGGGAATCCTGCACCCCCACGACCACGCACGCCGGATTTTAATACCTCTTCCCCAATCTCTTCCGGTTTCTTCTTGAGAGACTTTTTAAGCATCTCATAACCACCAGCTTTTATGTAACAAGAAATTTTATTGGAATAGGAAGGATTATCAGCATTTTTCAGAATGATCCTTCTTTCTTTAGGAGTTTTTTTGCTAATCATTTTGCTTTACGACTTGGTAGGTTGCACAGAATCCACGGCCTTTTCGTAGCTAATAAACTTTTTCGAATCTTTAAGTTTATCTTTCACCAGAAGATCTGCCATTTTTTCGGCATCTCCTTCCTCGACCTTTTCGTAGGTTTGATCATCTACCATAACCACAGGACCTTCCCCGCAATCCGCGAGACATTCCATAAACTCAATCGAAAACTTCCCGTCTTCGGAGACATGCCCCTCCTTAACACCCAATTTTTCCTCAAACTTTTTACAAGTCGCATAACTGCCACGCAACGCACAAGGAAGGGTACGGCAAACACGAACATGCGTCTCTCCCCACGGTGTCTCCTTCAGCATTGGATAGAAGGTAATCAATTCCCGAATATTGATCGGTTGTAATTCCAACTTCTCGGCAATCCACTCACAGGCAGCTAAGTCAACTGCTCCGAGTTCTTCCTGCACCAAATGAATAACCATGAGGGCGGCACTTCTTTTTTCAGGGTAACGAGGAATCACTTCCTCTATCTTTTTTAAAGTTTCTTCAGATAAATTCATCAACGAAAACTTACCGGTCACATTCTCCCATCACAAAATCAAGACTTCCGAGAATTACAGTAATATCACTTAGCATGTGCCCGGGAGCCATTTTTTCCAGAATACTCAAGTTACAAAAACTGGGAGCCCGAATTTTCAGGCGGTATGGCACTCCTCCCCCTTTAGAGATTACATAGAACCCAAGAGCACCTTTGGGGTTTTCAGCTTCAAAGTAGACTTCACCAGCGGGAATTTGCGGCCCCTCCGTCACAATCATAAAGTTTTGAATTAACTCCTCCATGCTCGACATTATTTTCTCCTTGGGTGGAGCGAAAATTTTGCGTGCATCTTCAGCATACCACAATCCGGAAGGAAAATTATCAATTACCTGCTTTACAATTCTTAGGCTTTGCCGGACTTCTTCAATACGAACAAGGTAACGGTCATAGCAATCGCCACGCGTACCGATAGGTACATCAAAATCGTATTTCTCATAACCCGAATAAGGTTTATCCTTCCTTAAATCGAGATCAATACCGGACGCACGAAGGTTTGGACCAGTGAAGCCATAGGCTAATGCATCTTCTTTGGAAACCTCACCAATCCCTTCAGTTCGATCAATAAAAATACGGTTACGGGTGAGGAGTTTCTCCACCTCATCAATTGCCTTGGGCAGGTTATCACAAAAATGGGTAACACGCTCAAGCCAGCCTTCTGGTACATCTCGCGCAACGCCACCAATTCTCGTGTAAGAAGTCGTAAAACGGGCTCCCGTCAATTCCTCAAAAAGGGTGTAAAGTTTCTCTCTTTCGGTAAAGGTATACATGAACGGAGTCCAGGCACCGGCATCCATGCCAAAAACTCCCATCCCAAGAAGGTGACTTGAAATCCTGGCCAACTCACAAACCAAGACACGGATGGCTTCGCATCGCTCGGGCAACTCAATCCCAGCAATCCTCTCGACTGCGATTGCATAAGCTACATTATTTGCCAATGGAGAGAGGTAATCCAACCTGTCCGTGTAAGGAACAAACTGGTTGTAAGTCATATTTTCCGCAATTTTCTCATCTCCACGATGCAGATAACCTAGTACAGGTTCACAACGGGTAATAACATCGCCGTCCAAATCCATCATCAGACGCAAAACCCCATGAGTCGTTGGGTGCGAAGGACCCACATTAAGTGCCATTTTTTGGCTCTCATTTTGGTTAATGGCTTCCGCACCGCGGGCACCCACATCCCCCACATTTATCTCAACCGTTTCAGTGCTCATTGAGGCTTCTCCATTTCTTCCGTCCAACTCTCATCCTTGGCACGTGGTTCGGAATCACTCATCGCTCCGTTCGTGGAGGCAACAAAGGGTCCTCCCATCATCGGAGCAGGGTCAACGCTTGCTTCAGTGACTTCTGCAACATCATCTGCAGGCAAAGGTGTCTCAATCCCTGCAAGCGGGAAGTCTTTTCTTAAAGGATAATAGGGATAACCATCCCACATTAAAATTCTTTTGAGGTTTGGATGATCCGTGAACTCAATACCAAACATGTCATAGGCTTCCCGTTCATGCCAGTTTGCTGCGGGATAAATACTTTCAACACTAGGAAAACTCGGTGAATCGTTATCCGCACAGGGAGAATGGATGCGAAGATAGTCCCGATGGATACGGGAATACAAATGAATCACAACTGAAAAACGGACCTCTGCTGATTCACCATGATCAATCGCGGTCAGATCAACCATGAGATCAAAGGTTTCCTCATCCCGAAGATGAAGGAGAAGTTTAGAAATTGCTGATTCCTTGCAATCAAGGGTTAGACAATCTTCATGATGTCTTTTGGAAACAGTATCAAATTGACCAAGAAGATTTTCGGTAAAATCGTTGTCTATCATCGAAACTTAACTGGCTAACGCTTCTTTCGGCTCACTTTTGAGATTTTTAACGGAAGATTCATTCCCGATTTTGTCCTGCAGTTTCATCATTGCATCAAGGAGAGCTTCCGGGCGCGGCGGGCATCCGCTTACATACACATCCACTGGAACAATTGTGTCGACACCCTGCATAACCGCATAGGATCGGTACATACCTCCCGTGGAGGCACAGGCACCCATCGCAACGACCCATTTGGGATCACCCATCTGGTCGTAAATCCGGCGAACCACTTCGGCCATTTTGTAAGTGACAGTACCGGCAACTATCATGCAGTCAGACTGTCTTGGAGAGAATCGCATAACCTCCATCCCAAACCTGGAAATATCGTATCGGGATGCAGCCGAAGCCATCAACTCGATTGCACAGCATGCAAGCCCCATAGGCATTGGCCAAACCGAATGTTTTCTGATCCAATTAATTACCGCATCTGCCTTCGTTACGATAACATCGCCTTCTACCTTGCCGTTGTAGGCTACTTCGTTTGCTGTCATTAAGGTCTTTCTAACCTTTCATCGCGATCAGGCAAACACCAAAAGTCTTAGACTCTAAAAAAGTCATTTTTCTGCATACTGCACGAGATTCAATGATGTTTTGATCGTTGACGAATGAATCAATTCAAGACATTAAATACATCCCTATTCCGGAGAGGTGACAGAGTGGCCGATTGTGCAGCATTGGAAATGCTGTGTACCGCAAGGTACCGCGGGTTCGAATCCCGCCCTCTCCGCCATTTAGTGCTAGGCGTCTCTTACAAAAACCTTTGCGTTCCCTTGGAATACCGCTTCCGCAAGATCCAAATGAGCGGGTGCCACGGATGGTTCAGCAGCACCGGGAGCAGAAGCCTGTCCGGCTACCAACACAGCAATTTTACCGTAGAGATTGATGCTTTCGCCGTCCGTGGGAGAAAGAACTTCTCCCTCATTTAGCCAGCGTCGTAATTGCATCTGATTCCAACCATTGTAAGGCTCTTTGGCCCCGATGAGATTCTCAGCAAACCTCATTGCCGCAGTTTTCCACAGACTATTCGAAAGCTCAACCGACTCAGCCATAATCTTCTGCATCGACTCTGTGCTTAACCAAAGTGCGGTCACCGTTGAATCAGCGACTACATTTGCGGTGCGTGGAACACCACCAAGTACGGCCATCTCTCCGATTACGGCACCACGACCCATGATATCAACCACCAAGTCACCGATCGAAACTTTTACACTACCGCGGGTGATTACGACCATTCCATCTCCATCATCCCCCTGTTTCATGAGGGTATCCCCATTATTGAAAGACTTGGTTTCGGAGGCGGCGATAATTTTAGAAATTTGCTCTTCGGGCAAACCCTTCAACCAGTTAACTTCACGAAGAACTTCTTCAGGCTCAGGAAGTCGTAACTCCATCGACTTCTCCATCACCGTCTTCATTCTCTCCTCAACCGCAGTGATCATACGGGCAGCCTCATCGGCCTCCAACATGCCTTCCGATTTTAACTTCTTGATGGTATTACGCTCATGATTAAGCACCGAGCGGATCGCATCTTTGGTTTCAATACCAACGGTAGCTTCCGGATAATTCTCGTGCATATTTCGGATATATTCGAGACCCTGCAGTCTATTTTGACGGATCTCATCCTTTAGCATCCTGGAAGATTTCCCTAGCTTTTCAGGATCACCACTGTCATCCAGTTCCTTAACCATGGAATCGACCATCTTGGCCATTTCCTGCTGAGCCACTACAAATGCCTTGGAGGCATCGTAACTAACCGTAATTTTATCGGAAAAATACTTTTTAAGAAAAGGCACATCCCGAATCGCTTCCGTAAGTTTACTTACCCCGCAAATACGATCGAGGTAATCACGATTGTTCATCGGAACCTTGCCTTGCTTGTCCAGAAATTCGCTCAGGTTATTGTCCAACTGGGCAACTGCCCGGGCACTCAAAAGACCGGAACGGAACTGAGCCCAATAACTACTTCTTTCCTTTTCAAGAAGACGCCTGCGCGTTTCCGCAAGGGTATCCATTTCCTCCAGTTCATCCGCAGTCAGAGGATAAGCCACCGGTTCAGGAAGGTAGTCACGAACCAATCTCCAATTGGCACCCCCAAGAAAGCGGTCATCCTTGAGTAAGTCCATTTCCTTCTCGCAACCCTCAGCCACATTGCCGGATGCGTTCGAAAACATCAGCTTCTTGACCGCAGGCAGTTCCGTTAAGCCCAAAGCATTAACCAATGATTTGATTGTGGTCGCATTGACCAGCAAAGTCAGTAACACGATTCCTGAAATCAGGAAAAGAAATTGGTCGCGTACCCGGGAGGAAATACCGATCAGGGATGCCTGAGCTATCGCCCCCTCCCCTTCACCAACGATCACAACAACCTTGTCTCCCTTGCTCAGATCTTCCCGGATTTTAGAAGCTTCCTGGGTTGTCTTGGCTCCTAAGTTTTGGTTGGCTTTAATAGTATCCTGAGAAATACCGACGATTTTACCCCCGCTTACCTCTGCGGTCGCTTGGGCCAAAGATACGCCCTGATAATAATTGATGTTTTGATTATCAGATAGTTTGGAAGCCTTATCTTTGTCCAATACAAAGACTGAGGTGGTTTCTTCTTTGTAGCCGGAACCCCCATTTTCCAAGGCAAAATCATACCGCAGATGCTCGGAATATACCACCAGAGCAAGTGCCAAACCGATCGCTCCGCGCAACGCTCCCCACCACACGACGATGGCATCCCGGGGAGGCAAGCCATAGCCAGCCTT
>JBMYOA010000015.1:0-18382 GCA_049598825.1 Opitutales bacterium
TGCATCTGGGCGTAGGCTTTGATCTTTTCGCGGACGCCGGTGAGTCCGTTCCTGCGGTTGGGTGATAAGTGCTGGGTGATACCCACCTCGGAGAGGAAGTCGGGCTCCAACCGGACAATATCTTCCGGGCTCTCATTACTGTACAAATCGCATAGGAGGGTGGCGGTGCCTTTAGTGATGGATGCTTCGGAATCTGCCTGGAAATGACACTTACCATCGGCAAAACTGGGAAATACCCAAAGTTGGGAGACGCATCCTTTGATCAGGAATGTTTCGATTTTATACTCCTCGTGAAGACCGGGATTATCCTTTGCCCGGTCGATCACATAGGTAAGTCGTTCGAGATGGTCATCGAAGGGGATGAGTTCTTCGATCAATTGGTCTCGCTTATCTTCAATGCTCATCAGAAATACCTTTCGAGTTGCCGGAAAAGGAGATAGGTTGCTTAGGGTAGGTCTTGGACCCGACCGAGATTTCTTTGATAATTCCTTGAATCGGTAAAAGATCATGAATGGATCCAGGGGATTGAAATCGGGAGGTGTCGCCCACCGTTTCACCGGTGGCTGTATCCTCGACAGCCTCAAGGCTCAGCGATGAGCGATTGGTATCTGGAAATAGAATCTCAATCTGGGTTTGCTTTATTCTGACAAAATTTTCCGCATGTGCATCGAGAATATACAGATTGAGATTACCGTTTTCATTGAGAAAAAGCTCAAAGTTGAAACCTGAACCGTGCGGGCCGAGTTCATACAATTCACCCCCATGTGGAGCGGTATGTACATGGTGACCACCCCCTCCGGACGGGACTTGGTCCGAGCATCCCACAAATAATAAGTAGGTTAAAAGACAGATAGATTGAATGGTTTTCATTTGAAGAGTTAGATTTTATCTGCGGTGAGCAATTCAAGCAAGCGTAAGGGAAAACTTGCCTCCTCGGAAAGAAGTTAGGTGTAAGTTTAATTTCAGGATGGTCAATCAGGGTAAGAATTTCTAAGTTTCATTCATTCACCCTGCTTAATCCCTTAGCCCATATATGAAATCCAAGAAGAATCTTCTTTTCCTTTCGATATTCACGCTGGTTCTCGGTTTATCCGGGTGCTTTCTTACAGACACTGCTCATGCTGCCAAAAATAAAACGGTGAAAGGCAGCCAGGCGGTCGCGAAAAAAGTAAAGGGTGGTAAACCTAATTCCGATAAGCCCAATATTGTGATTGTGATCACGGATGACCAGGGCTACGGCGACTTGGGATGCACTGGAAATCCGGTCATCAAGACTCCGCACACCGATAAATTAGCCAATGAATCGGTCTGGCTGACCGATTATCATGTGGCCCCCACCTGTTCACCAACGCGGGCGGCTCTCATGTCTGGGCACTGGACTAACCGTACGGGCGTATGGCATACGATTATGGGTCGTTCCATGTTGCGGGCGAATGAGGGGACACTGGGCCAATTTTTCAAGGAAAACGGATACGAGACCGGAATGTTTGGTAAGTGGCACCTCGGAGATAATTTTCCCTACCGTCCGGAAGACCGTGGGTTTACCGAAGTATACCGTCATGGGGGCGGGGGCGTGGGGCAAACCCCCGATGTCTGGGATAATGCCTATTTTGATGGTGGGTATTTCCACAACGGAAAGATCGTAGATGCGAAGGGTTTTTGTACAGATGTCTTTTTCCAGGAGGGCAACCGTTTCATTCGCGAGAGTGTGAAACAGAAGAAACCATTTCTTGCTTACATATCCACGAATGCACCTCATGGGCCTTTTCACTGTCCTCAGAAGTATCTTGATATGTATAAAGGCCAGTCGGGTAGAATCGCATCTTTTTTTGGAATGATTACCAATATTGATGATAATATCGGAAAAACCCGAAAATTACTTAAGGAGCTTGGCGTTGAAGATAATACGATCTTTATTTTCACTACGGATAACGGAACGGCGAGTGGGCGACAAATTTTCAATGCCGGAATGCGCGGACAAAAGGGTAGTGAATATGATGGGGGGCATCGGGTGCCTTTTTTCATGCATTGGCCGAATGGTGGTATGAATAAATTAAAAAAAGTGGATACCCTGTGTCACGCGGTGGATGTCGCACCGACTCTCCTTGACCTAACGGGTGGTAAAAAACCAAAGGGCTATAAGTTTGATGGGGTTTCCATTCGAAAGGTGTTGGAAGCCGATGGGGATGTGAACTGGCCTGACCGAATGCTAATAACTGATTCTCAACGGGTGAAAGATCCCATCAAGTGGAGGAAGTCATCCGTGATGAGTCAGGGTTGGAGATTGGTGAATCAAAAAGAACTCTACAATATCGACAAAGATCCCGGGCAGACGAAAAATGTAGCCAGCCAGAACCCAGATCAAGTTGCCAGAATGCAGGCGTTTTACGATCAATGGTGGGCCGAATTGGAGCCTACCTTTGCTGAAACGACCGAGCTTCATGTCGGGCATAAAGACCATCCGGTGGTAAGCTTGACCAGTCACGACTGGATCGGAGGGCCCACTCCCTGGAATCAGGGACATAACCGCAGTAAGTATCCTTTGAAGAAGGGGAAAAGTGCTAAGCATGAAGGGCACTGGGCGTTGAAGGTTTTAAAAACCGGGATTTATCAGATCGAAGTGATGAGATGGCCTGCTGAATCGGGGAAAGCAATTAATGAAGAACTGGTTGCCGGTGCTGATGTTCCCGGGGAAAGTAAAGCATTCCGGGCTCAAGTGGGGCAGGCGATCGGTGCGAAATCTGCGACTTTGCGTCTTAATGGTAAAAACCTGGAGACAAAACCGGTTAACTCGGGTGCCAAGAAAGTAGTCTTCGAGACAAAGTTGACCAAGGGTAAGCATGAATTATCACCATTCTTTCATGTTCCAGAGGGAGAGCTCGGGTGCTACTACGCGGTCATAACTTCTAAGTAAAATGATGCTAAGACTTGTCTTTGGGCTATTGGGAATCCTCTGCCTGTCCGGTCTAGGGGCGAAAACCAATGTGGTTGTCTTCCTGACCGATGACCAGGGGTGGGGGGATTTGAGCCTTCATGGAAATACCAACCTGTCGACCCCCAATATTGATTCGCTTGGGAAAGATGGGGCGACTTTTGACCGCTTCTTTGTTTGTCCAGTTTGTTCGCCCACGCGGGCTGAATTCCTGACAGGTAGATACCATGTCCGGAGTGGGGTATACAGTACATCCGCAGGTGGAGAGCGCATGGACTTGGATGAGACCACAATTGCGGATCTTTTCAAAAGAGCGGGATATTCTACGGGTGCATTCGGTAAATGGCACAATGGTATGCAGTATCCTTACCATCCTCTTGGCCGAGGGTTTGATTATTTCTACGGATTCTGTTCCGGGCATTGGGGGCATTACTACGATGCCTTGATGGAAAGAAATGGAGAGCTGGTCAAAGGGAAGGGGTTTTGTGTCGACGATTTCACAACCGAAGCGATGAATTTCATCGATCGTGCTGTCAAAGATGAGAAACCCTTCTTTGCCTATGTCCCCTATAATACGCCACACAGCCCCATGCAGGTGCCTGATCGTTGGTGGAATAAGTTCAAGGATAAGAACCTGGAAGATATGATGAGGCACCGAAATCCAAGCAAGGAGGATAGGCTCCACTTGTTGGCGGCTTTGGCGATGTGTGAGAACATCGACTGGAATGTGGGAAGGTTGCTGAATAAATTGGATCAATTGAAGGTTGCGGATGATACTATCGTTATCTTCTTTAATGATAATGGACCTAATGGGAACCGTTGGAATGGTGATATGGAGGGAAGAAAGGGATCGACCGAAGAGGGGGGGACCCGTTCACCTCTGTTGATTCGTTGGCCAGCGGGCATCAAGCCCGGCACCGAAGTCAGACAGATCGCATCGGTTCTGGATTTACTCCCCACTCTTACGGAAATGGCAGGTGTCGTTGAGAAACCTGAAAAGAAATTGGATGGAAGAAGCCTGGTTCCATTACTTAATAAATCTGAGCCTAACGAACTAGATTCCAAGAAGTCCTTGAAAACACGCACATTGATTTCCAGTTGGAAAGGTAAAATTGGTGCGAGAGATCAACGGTTTCGGTTGGATTATAAAGGGCGGTTGTACGACATGGTCAAGGATCCTGGTCAACGAGTGGAGGTAACCAAGAAGTTCCCCAAGATTTACAAACGGTTAACCCAATCAGTAAATAAATACAAGAAAGAGGTTTTGAGTGAATTGGGCACGGATGAGAGGCCTTTTGTGATTGGACACCCGGATGTCTCCTGGACACAGATCCCTGCCCGGGATGCGATTCCGAACGGAGAAATCAAGAGGTCGAATAAATTCCCCAATTGTAGTTACTTCCTGAATTGGAAGAACGAGAACGACTACATAAGTTGGGATGTCGAGGTAGGTAAAACTGGTCTTTACGAGGTAGAACTGTGGTATGCATGCCCTCAGAAAGATTTAGGAGCGGAGATCGAACTTTCGTTCTTGGATAAATCGTTGACATCACAGATTACCCGTCCAGTGAATCCGCCCTTACTCACCGGATTTGACCGTAAGCAAAGAGTGGAGGGTTATGTGAAATATTTCGAACCCATGAAAATGGGCAAAATAACACTTAACAAAGGGAAGGGTGAACTGAAATTACAGGCAACGAAAATCCCGGGAGATCAGGCCTTCGAATTTCGCCTGTTGATGATTAAAAGAATGGAAGACAGAAGAAGCTAAGCGGCTTGCTTAAAATCCTCTTCCATCGCCAATTGACGCTTCAATTCGCGAAAGCCAATCATTTTACTATTATCCTCGTCCCATAAACGGAACTTGAGGGATTTCAGACTGCTTAGCAGGTTAAGTTCAGGAGCAACCTGAAAAAAGGGATCAGACTTATGGCAACGCTCCAAATTATAGTTTGGAATCATAGCATTGAGGTGGTGAATGTGATGAAAGCCAATATTCCCGGAAAACCATTGCATGATTCGAGGTAGTTTGTAGTAACTGCTTCCTTCCATTGCGGCTGCGGTGAAGTCCCAGTCTTCTCCCTGTGCCCAATAGGTGTCTTCAAACTGATGCTGCACATAAAACAGCCAGATTCCGCATGTACCGGCCACGGCCATCATGGTAACCTGAATGATGAGGAATGGAATAATCCCAAATATTGAACTCATGGTTACGCACCAAACGAGCAGGGCAAAATTCATTACATGAACGGAACGGCGTTCCCTCGGTTTACATTTCTTGGAAGGAAAGCGCTCAAGAACCATAAACAGGAAAAGGGGGGCAAAGACAAAGAGGATAAAAGGGTTGCGGACGAGGCGGTAATTAAAACGAGTCATGCGCGAGGAGGTAAGGTATTCACGAACAGTAAGTGTCCAAATGTCACCAATCCCGCGGCGGTCCAAATCCCCGTTAGTTGCATGGTGCATCGCATGTTCCCAACGCCAGTGGTGGTAGGGTGTGAAAACGGACATGCCGGAAATGAAACCAAGGATATTATTGGCCTTCTTGGACTTAAAAAAGGATCCATGACCACAATCATGGAAAATAATAAAGGAACGGACGAGGAATAATCCTGCGAGGGCGGAGAGACCGATGGTCAGCCACCAAGAAATTCCCATAGTGAAGAACAAAGCTATCCAAATAGCGACGACTGACCCAAGCGTGTTTACAATCTGCCAAATAGCACGCCCTAAATCCGGTTTTTGATATTCAGCAACCAGTTCTTTCCATTCCGCCACGGATTTCATGGTGCTGTTTTGTGAATTTGTATTTTCCATCCTGTCTTCAATGACATCAGTTTACAGGGCAATTAGCAAGCGCGTAGATGAGCTTTCAAAATTAGTCATTCTCGATGAATTTTCCAGTTTTAATAAAATGGAGGGCGTTTTCCTGGGCGGGTTTATGGTTCATTAGAAAGGGGTGAGGAGAATGAACGATCAGGAAATCTTTCATTCCTTCGACCCGGGTCCGGGGTATCGCAACCTTTCCGTCATCTTTTCCTGGTATCATGGATGAAAGAATAGGATTGATTGAACGATCTCCCGCAATTACCCCAAGTTCAAAAGAAACAGGGCCAAGCTGGTTTGGAATGCTGCTGGCATGTGTCGATAGTTGCAGGGAGGCAGGACCGTTGAGTAATTGAAAAACCTTCATCTTTCCTAGCTTGTCGACGATTTCACTGCCTTGGTTGGGTGGGCCAAGCATGACGACCCGACCCAGATCGGGTAGGGGGTTGGTTGCCTGAATTTGACGAAGGATGATACCTCCCATGGAATGAGTCACGAAATGATATGTTGAGAGTCTTTTTTCTTCTGAAATCGTGATGATTTGTTGCCTCACCTTTTGGGCCAATTTCGGAATGGTAAAGTGGCGGGACGGGTAATCCAGGTTACTTACCGAGAAATTATGATCTGAAAGAAATTTCTCCATACTTCTCATCGAAGAGGAGGTTCGAGCCAATCCGTGGAGAAGAAATATATTTTCCGACGAGTAGCTAATTACAGTGGAAATGATAAAGAGATTACTGAGAAAAAAGTATCTTTTCAAATTCAGGACTGAAGCAGGCGGACCGGTGCCTCGTTTTTTAGGTCCAATAGAATGGCAATGTTTAAGAAGGTAATTTCCCCCATGGTCCGGCATTGGGAAAAGCGGTCGTCCTGATGGAATTTCTCGAGATCTGATTTGAGGGAGCTCAATTGTTCGTCACTTGATATGCGGTCTTCACACATGGATTCCCGTAGTCGGTTGATCCGGGTGGGGGCGACATTAAACCTTCTTTTGATCAGGGTTCTTTCTTCGCGCTGGTATTGATGGCTTGTTTCGAGGTTAATCAGGCGACTGCAAAGATTAACCACCGGTAAATTATTCTTGAAGAACTGTGGTAAGTAGAATGATTTTCTGCCTTCATACGATTGCTGATCGAAATCGATCGCCCGTACCCGGTACTGGTTATGTTCAAAATCCGGGGTCATTTCCACGACATAATTATAGGCTCGCATGTCGCCAAGGAGCCGAACGAAGCAACGTTCATTAAACTTTATGAATTCTTTAGCCAAGCGGACTTCATTGAGATCTTCCCGTTCGAGATAGTTTTCGATAAAATCATCCCCGGGCACGCCAATAATGTGTTCCTCCACCAGGGTGTCCTGATCGACATGGAAGTTGATCTCGTTGGGAGAGAGTAATTGTTCCAATTCCAGTCCGTAAATTCGCGAGGCATCCGCTTTTTTGACATAAAAATAATCGTGATTGTCGTTGTAGTGGTTAACAATACGGATACGGAAGGGCTTGGTGTTGCCGAAGGTACAATAATCGACGCGGTCGACATAGAGATTATCCATGATCTTTTGATCACCGCCTGATCGAAGGAGTACATAAATCTGTTTGAGTCCTTCGAAGATTTCCTTCCCGTAATGTTGGTCATACACCATGGTTTGCCACAGTGTGTCCTCATTTTTGTCATTCATCAGTGGGTAGGAATCCACACTTTGTAAAAGATTTTCGTACTGTACGGGGAGTGAGATTTCCCGTTTGTATTGACTAAGATAGTTACGCAGTCGACCACTTACGGGGTAGAATTTTTTCTTTTGCTGGAGATTTTTGACAATCATCAAGAAGGAATGGTAGTCACATCGTAGGGTGAATGAATATCCCGGACAAGAGTAAAGCCTTGATTACTCTCCCCGCAATAATTCCAGGGGTTTTTCCTGAAGAACTTTGCGTGTGGCCACTTCAGCGGTGATGCAGGCAAGAAGAGTGACCCCAGTAATCATGATGAGGGGGAGTTGCCAGTGAAAACTCCAGACCCGGTCGAAGATGTAATGAGAGAGTACAAAGCTAGCTCCTGAACTTAGGGAAACACCAAGGACGGCAGAGAAAAAGCCAAGGGCTCCAAATTCCAACCTGACAAGGTTCTTCAGGTCTGAGAAGGAAGCCCCCAGAATTTTCTGCAAATTGATTTCCTGTCTTTGTCGGCGGGCTTTTTCCCGGGAGATGGTGTGGAGGATAATCAGACCTACCACAATCGACAGAATCGCCATGACTTGTAATGCCCAGGTCATCTGTCCCACAACCTGAAGGATTTTCCTTCCTGTCCGTTCGACATCGAGGATGGAAATGGTTGGGAATTTTTGAACAAGCAAATCTTGAATGACCTGCTTTTCTTCGATGGATAAGTTGTCGATCGTAGCGATAAAAGTTTTCGGAGCCTGCTCCAACACACCCGGCTGCATTTGTACGAAAAAGTTCGGTTGGAAGCTAGTCCAGCGCACCCGCCGGATATTCACCACTTCGGCAATTACCTGAACACCGCTTACTTCAATGGTAATTTGGTCACCCAAGTCGATACCCAAAGATTCCGCGTACTTTTGCTCAACTGAAATTTCAGCAGGCTTGCTTCCATTTGCATCATAGGAGGTGCGAACCATTCTGCCTCTAAGGATTTCCTCACTCTCACGAAGTTCTCCACGATAGCTGAGATTAAAGGTACGGTTGCGGAACGCATTCCTTCTTTGTTCATCAGGATTATCGAATTCGCGATCCATCCTGTCCATCGATTCAAAGGGAACACCCTTGACGGCAAGTAAACGGGCCCGAATCCACGGCGTAACATTTTCCATGGGACGTCCCTGGAATTGGAGCGTTTGGGAGAGAGGGGCGAGGTGTTCCTCCTGAATATCAAAGAGAAAGAGTTGGGGAAGCTTACTTTCCGGATCCTGCAGGTTGATTTCTGATTCCAGACTGTACTGGAATTGAGGAATAAGATTGAGCAATAATACCCCGAGACCAAGGGCAAGGAGGCTGGTAATGGAGCTGTTGCGGTTACGGGAAAGAGAGCGGCTGGCTAGACGGAGGGGAAGAGGAGATTTACGAAAAACCCGTTCGATGGCGACTAGGGCGAAGGAGCCGAGGATGTAAACGACCACCCCGCTGACCGCAAAAGTAATGAAGAATAAATTCCCAAGTTTCCATGAATCTGCCTGAGTTATGCAAAGAATCCAGAAGCCTAACAAACCTGGGATTAGCCAAAGAATGGTTTTGATTGCGGAGGTTTTTGCTGAATGCATGGATTCACGAAAAAGTTCAGCCGGTTTGAGCTGGCGGATTTTGTGCAGGCTGGGAAGGGCTAAAAGAAAACCTGAAAGGATCGCGACCCCGATGGTAAGTATAATGCTGGGAAGGGTGAGCCCAGCGTCCACTTGAAAGGGAAGGAATTCTTCGAGTAAGTTTTCAGCGAGAGGCAAAGCGATAAAGCAGGTAAGCACCGGAGGAATGACAGCCAACATTCCGAGGATGGATATCTGGAGAACATAAGTAAACAGGGCGAGCCGGGGAGATGCACCCAGGCTGATGAGAATAGCCAGATCCTTAATTTTTCTGGTGAGGAATCCATGGAATAAGTAGCCACTTCCGAGACAAGCCAGGAAGAGGGCAACCAAGGAGACCAGGGCCAGGAAATCGGAAAGATAGCGAAGTAAACGACCCGCCCGATGACCTGCCCTTTGATGAGAGTAGACTCGTATATCGGGGGAGTTGATCGATTTCCCGATTTTCTCTGCCAGGCTCTGGGCATTGATTCTGTCTGGCAGTTGATAGAGCTGGTTGCGAAAAGCGGTGTTTCCTTCCTGTAGAAGAGCGGTTTCTTCGAGAAAATTGTGACTGATGAATATTTTGGGTGCAAATTCGGCGGGTTGAAACTGCAAGCCGGCATCTTCCTTCACAATGTCGGAAATACGAAATTTGCTCTTCCCCAAAGTAATCTGGTCCCCCAGATCTAGGTCGAGCTGGCTGCGCAACTCAGGATAAATCCATGCGATAGGCTTTTGATGAAGCAGCAGGTCATTAAATTCTGTCACTTTTCCCCTTAGGTTTAGATCAAATGATCCATGAAAGGGAAAGCCCGGTGCCATCGCCACGACCTTGACTAAACGACTGCGTCCGGACGGTCCTGCAACCATTGAGAAGAAGTCGACCGCTTCAACGGAAAGAGTTTCCGGGGGTAAGAGATTTTTCGCTTTTTCCAGCTCCTCCGCTGAGAATTCTCTGCGGGTACGGAGTGCCAAATCGGCTCCCAGTAGTTTCTGGGATTCAAGGGAAACCTGTTGGTTTACAGATCGTTTGAATGAATCAATGGTTATAAAACCAAGCAGACCCAATGAAAGATTAACTAGGTAAAAAAGGCAGAAAGCACGATTGTTTCGAATTTCCCGCCACGCATGCTTGAAGGCGAAATTCATGTTTTGTGAGCAAAAAGCCTTCCTTCGCGCAAGTGCAGGCAACGGTCACATAATTTAGAAAGTTCCTGATTATGGGTGACCAGGATGAGGGTTTGTTCCTGCTCTTTACAAAGCGTGAACAGTAAATCCATTACTTCTTTTCCGGTTTTTCCATCGAGGTTCCCGGAAGGTTCATCCGCGAGGATCAGGCTGGGTTTGGTGACAATCGCCCGGGCGATGGCAACCCGCTGGCATTCACCTCCGGAAAGTTCAGAGGGCAAATGCGAAAGACGATGGGATAGGCCAACCTGTTCGAGAGCTTTCCTTGCCTGTGTTTCCGCTTCTTTCTGACGCTGCAACTCGAGGGGTAAGGAAACATTTTCCAATGCGGTCAGATTACTCATGAGGTGATACTGTTGGAAGACGATACCCAAGTTTTTGGAACGAAAGCGTGCGAGTTCTTCCTGATCCATCTTGGTAAGATCAGTATCATCGATGGAAATTTGTCCAAAGTCGGGTTGGTCGAGCCCGGCCATCAGCGAAAGAAAAGTGGACTTGCCACTGCCACTTTGGCCAAGAATGGCAACGGTTTCTCCTTTTTTAACCTGAAGACTTAGTTGATAGAGCACTTCTACCTTCTTTCCTCCCTGGTTGTAAGTTTTACTAATTTTTTGAATGGATGCGATGTGGGTCATCAATTTTTTGGTAAATGAGAGACGAGGCTTTTAAATACAGTTTCGGAAATTTTTTGATGGCCGGCCGGGTTGGGATGAATGCGGTCAGGCAAATTCATAGATGGATTTCCTCCCACTCCTTCTAAGAGAAACGGAAGCAGTGCAACTTGGTGCTTGGTTGCCAAGTCCTGAAACAATTGGGCGAATTTACGAGTGTATTCCATTCCATAGTTGGGAGGAATTTTCATCCCGGCAAGCAGAGTGGGAATCTTTTGGTCTTTGGCCGTTTGGATTATTTTTTCGAGATTTTTTTGGGTCTCTTCAACTGGGACTCCTCGAAGACCGTCATTTCCACCAAGGGCGACAACCAAGAAATTAGGGGAAGATTGTAACAGCCAATCAATTCTGGAAACTCCGCCGCTGGTGGTTGAGCCGCTGATTCCGGCATTAATTACCTCAAAAGTGGTGTTATGGTCCTGTGCGATTTCCTGATTGAGCTTTTCTTCAAGGAGGGTGGGGTATGCCTGATGTTCGGAGACTCCATAGCCTTCAGTCAGGGAGTCCCCAAGGATGAGGATTCGAAAAACATTCTCCTGGATTACTTTGTTTGGGATGTTAGATACCGAGTTTTGTTCGGGTTCGGATGAGCAACCTCCGAACAATAGCACAAGGAGCAGGAATTTCACTAGGAGGTGGAAGGTGTCCACTGGAAGAGAGTTTGTCATTTTTATGATTACCTTAAAGAATGTACGGATGAATCTTCCCATGCCAAGAACGATGATTTCCGACAGATGAGTATTTTGTTGGAATTTCTTCATGAGCATGCTTTGTGCATAGATTTTGGTATGCTTATCCTGATTTGGATGGTGCAGATCATTGTTTACCCAACATTCCACAAGGTTGTGAAGGAGGACTTTGTTACCTGGCACCGGACTTATTGCAACGCGATTGGATTTTTTGTGCTTCCGGTCATGGTATGTCAATTAATGGAAGCTTCCTCTGCCTGCTTCTTTACGGCAGAGAACTTGGCATGGGTGAAATTATTGGCGGTTTTGGGTGCCTGGGCGATCACCTTTCTTATTTCAGCACCTTGTCATCGCAATCTACAGGAGGGGAAAGACACGCTTGTGATCGAGCGACTGGTACGAACAAATTGGTGGCGAACCGTTCTTTGGACCATTGTATTTGTTGTTTCAGTAGTGATTTATTATTCGTGAAATTCTCGATTAAAAATCAGACGAAAATTTGTCCCAGGTGCGGCCGTCCTTTTTCGAATCGTAAAAAATGGGAGTCTCGGGGTATTTGGAAAGAAATCATCTACTGTTCGGACCGATGCCGAGCTAAAAAAAAGAAATCGTGAAGAAGGCGGTCTGGTGGATGAAGCGGGACTTCCGCATTACCGATAACGAGTGTCTTTTTGAAGCCGTGCAACATGCTGAAGCGGTTCTGCCCTTTTTTTGCTGGGAGCATGATGTTCTGAACGAGGGTGATTATTCGTCTTTTCATTTACAGGCTCAATGGGAAGGGCTGACAGGAGTTTGCCAAAGTTTGAGCAACCGTGGGATCGAAAGCCGGGTGGTGTCCGGTGATATCGTGGAACAGTTGGATCTACTATTTAAGCTTTTTCCCTTTGATGTTCTTTATTCGCACCAGGAAACGGGAAATCTGGTTACTTTTCAGCGGGATCAAAATGTTCAAAAGTGGTGTAGGAAACAGGATGTAAAATGGGTGGAGATGAATCCAAGTTCAGTCATGCGTGGAGGAGATGCAGACCGCAGGCGGTTAAAACTTAGGCAAGCGGATTACAGAAAGCAGGAGCCTTTACCCATTCCGGATTTTAGTCATTTGGAACCACTTGTCCCCGGAGTTGCCAACCAGCCTCCCTCTTGGAAGGAAGTAATTTCGTTCGTCCCTAAATTCAAAGGACGACCACTCAACCCAAGTTTAACCAAAGTGAATGAGAAATCTGCCCACGCGACTCTTACCTCCTTTTTGTACGAGCGGGGAATCGGATATTCCGGGGGCATCTCTTCACCGAATACAGCTTTTGTTCACGGCTCCAGGCTCTCGAGTCATCTTGCCTGGGGAACCCTAAGCTTACGGACAGTATTTGCACATTTAGACCAACGAAGACTTGAAGTGAAGGATTGCCAGGACCGCTCCCACTGGCTTCGGAGTTTACGCGCTTTTGAATCGCGTCTCTTTTGGCGGGATCATTTTATCCAAAGGCTTGAAGCTTTTCCGGTAATGGAAAAAAAGCCCCTAAATTCGGCTTACGCTGATTTAAAATATGAAGATGATCCTGAAATTCTGAATGCGTGGATCCATGGGCGTACTGGCTACCCGATGGTGGATGCCTGCATGAGATGTTTACAGGATAACGGCTTCCTCAATTTTCGCATGCGTGCCATGGTGGTCAGTTTTGCCTGTTATGGATTGCATCTTTCGTGGCGAACCATCCATGAGCCTTTGGCCCGTTTATTTCATGATTACGAACCGGGAATCCATTTATCCCAGCTTCAAATGCAGGCGGGTGTGATTGGATTTAATGCTATTCGCGTATACAGCCCGACGAAACAATTTCTAGATCATGATCCTAACGGTGTGTTCGTGCATCGCTGGGTCAAGGAACTAAGGGGGAGAACCCCTGCGGAAATTGCCCACGCGGAGGAATTATCCTTAGACGGGTATACTCCAAAAGTGATAATCCTGAAGGATCGGGCTAAGGAGATGAAATCACGGGTTTTTGAGATACGCAAAAGCGTTACTGGAAAAAAAATAACCGATGAAGTTTTAAAGAAACATGGTTCTAGAAAACCGACTGCTGCCCGGAAGAAAAAAACTAAAAAAAATTCAGAAGGTCAGATGACTCTTTTTAAGACTTTATGATTGGGTAAAACCTGGATATCACAACGGAGTTTTTCCATCATTCGCAGTTTTCGTAGCCAAACCTCTGGGATTCCCGTCTGCATTGCAACAATGGATCCAAGAACGACTCCGCGGTGGCAGTTGTCCCCACCCGCTTTTGCATTGGCAAGAACTGCCATGGAAAAATCATCGTGGTATTTCCAGGCAAAGTGAAGGGCCGCGACAAAAGATTCGGGCAAATAACAGGCACTGCTGAGGGTATCACCCACAACTTCACGATCATCCATATTTTCCCATTTTTGAAGAAGTCTCACAGAAACTCCTGGCAAGGGGAGGGTGGTCAAAGTATGCCGAATCGATTCTCCATGTGCCAATCGGTGGTAGATTCTGGTTAAATCGGTTGCGGCACGAAGGGTATATTCATGATCGTGGGTTAGTCTGATCAAAGAAAGGACGGATTCAAGTTGAGCGGAGGGCTCGTTTTGATCGAGTGCTTCCATGGATGCCAATAAGGCAGGGATTTGGCTCAAGCCGCCAATGTGGTAATCTGGAACACCGCAAGATAAAAGAGGTTTACCTGAAGCGTAATTAGTAAAGAAAGAACGATGGTATTCTTCGGCGTATGTATCTTGGTGCCATCCTGGGGTGAGCATTACCTCAACATATCTTTTGAGCCACGATTCAGGATCAAAAGTGCCATTTAAGATTGTGGATCTGTAGAGTTCAGCAGCCAATTGAAGGTTAAGCGTATTGTCGCCTTCTTCCAAAAACTGATGATAATGGATTCCTCTTTGCCCCCAATATTTTGCTTGGTTACCAAGAATGTCCGCTTTCGGAGATCGAGGAGTATATTTACTACGCCATAGGATGCTGTCCGGGTGGGGGTTCTTGGGCTTACAGTATCCGGAAAAGTCCCCGTAATCCTGATCAAGTGATTGACGGTTGTAGTACCAATGGACTGGCATTGCCACCGCATCTGCGACTAAGGATCCTAAAAATGCATTTTGTAGACTCATCTGAATGTAATAGGTAAGCTATTGGAGATTCATAAAAGAACAAATACGCTAGAGTCGTGCCAAATCATCAATTCCCCTTATATTTTCATGAAATTTATTCATCCGGGCTGGACCGGACGGCCCGCTTTCCGGTCGACCGTTATCAGTTATTGGCAAAAAAGCTTTCAGAATCGGATGAAAAAAAACTTCTTTCCTGGCAAACACCAAGGTTGGCTTGTCAGCAGGAAATTCAGCTAGTTCATGAGCAGGATTATGTTGAAAGATTTTTTAACCATCAACTCACCGAAAAGGAAATCAGGAGGATTGGCTTAAGACCCTGGAAGGAAGCTATAGTCGAGCGGACCCTGCGTTTAACCGGGGGTGCCTTGCAGGCATTGGAACAGGTTTTAGTCTACGGACATACAATGGCGGGAAACATGGCTGGAGGCACTCACCATGCCTTTCGCAAGGAGGGGGCGGGCTATTGTATTTTCAACGATTTAGCAATTTGTGCGGAACAGGCATTGCTAAACTCTACGGTAGAGAAAATTTTAATTCTCGACTTGGATGTACATCAGGGAGACGGGACGGCCAAGATTTTTGAAGGTGATGAAAGGGTTTTTACCGTTTCTCTCCATGGTAAAAATAACTTTCCATTTAGAAAACAAACGAGTGACTGGGATGTAGAATTTGAAAATGATACGGGAGACGAAGAATACCTAACCGTCCTGGACGAAGTGCTATCGAAACTATCCAATCAGGCTTTCGATCTGGTTTTTTTTCAGGCTGGAGTTGATGCATTGGATTCGGATGCTCTCGGCCTTTTGAAATTAAGTCGTGAGGGACTAGGAAAAAGGAATCAGCGGGTTTTTGCTTGGCGTGAGCGAATGCAACTGCCCATGGTGATTTTTATGGGTGGAGGGTACGCCAAACCGATTGATGATACCGTTGATGCCTTCACTGATCTCTTTATCGAAGCTGCAAACAGGATTTAAATACTGGACTGAAGTCCGTTGCCCGCTAGCGAATAGCCCCTTTTCTTTCCTCCATAAGTTTACGGTGTCTCAAAAGTTGGGCTAAATCTTTTTTGGATTTGGATAAGTTGTTAAATTGTTTGGAGTCCGTTTTCATATTATACAGTTCCTCTGTCCCATCTTTGTACTGCATATAGCTCCAATTTTTAGTTCTCAGGGATGTTCCCTTGGGAACGAATGAAAGGGCTGTATTTTTAACTGTTCTTTTAGGATCGTCCAATGTGGGCACAAGGCTTTTGCCCTGAACGGATTTAGGAATGGGTAAACCTGTAAGTTCACATGCAGTCGGGAAGAGGTCGACAAGTTCGACAAGGGATGAACTTCTTCCATGCTTATAGGTTGGTGCTCTGATTATTAAGGGAACCCGGGTGACTTCCTCTCTTAGATTTCCCTTTTGCCAAAAGTGGTGCTCACCCAATAGGTAGCCGTGATCACTGGTGAAAATAACCGTGGTCGTTTTATCCAATTTTAGCTCTTCAAGAGTATCCAAAATTCGACCTACCTGCTCATCCATGAATGTGACGGTGGCTAGGTATCCAGCCCACATTCTTTTTTGATTATCGGGGAACTGATCGATTCCATAGTTGGCGGAGTTTGACCGAGAAATCGCAGTAGCGGGCATGTCATTCCAGTCATTTACAGGCACGAAGGGCAGAACCATTTTTCTAAAAGGGTAGTGCTCGAAATATTGGATCGGAGCCACATTGGGGTAATGCGGTCGGATGAAACCGGTAGCTAGAAAAAACGGCTGCTTTTGCTTTTTAAACTTATGTAACAATTCAATTGATTTGGTGGCAGTCTTCCAATCGGGTTGGTCTGAGCCATCTCCCTCATAATCAACGGTTACAAACATCCGGTTGGGCATGCGGGTGGACTCACGACCTTCCAGCTCAGTGGTAAATTTATTCAGGTTGAGGCAGGCGTAGTTACCAGGTGTGTGAGCCTCGAGTCCTGGGCTGTTATATTTCTCGGACCAGCATTCGGGGATATCCTGACCATCGGTTCCGGGAATGATATCCCCTGGTACACGCATGTGAAAGATTTTCCCCACCCGGGTACTAGAGAAATTATGGTTTAGAAAATGTTCGCCCCAGGTAATTTCATTTTTTCCGAAATATCTGCCCCTCATGAAACTTGCCCGGGATGGTGCACAAACGGTGCCTTGGCAATAGGCGTTGTCGTAGATCACTCCCATTTTCGCGAGACGATCGATATTCGGGGTTTTCGCGAGAGTATTGCCGTAACAACCAAGGGCATCGGCTTTAAGGTCGTCTGAGACTACCAAGAGGATGTTTGAAGTTTTAGCAAAGAGACAGATTGGGGTTAAAAATAGGATTATACAAAAGTTTTTCATCATTAATTTCATTGGCAATTATTAGTAGTCTCCTCGGTGTTTTGCTTAGGTTTTTGAAATGACTTTTTGATTTTGGAAAGCAAGGAGGAGAGAAAGAGAAAGATATGAAAACAGGTTGGCAGGGCGGCGGATACTCCCATGATTACTCCGAAGTATATATTCTTGGCGTTTTCTCTGCCCATCGGGTCTTGTATCGCTTGGACTGCCCGGTTGGTATATTTGGCCCCGCGGGAAGTGAGTTGTTCGGGAGCGTTCTCCCAGATGCTGATGAGCCAGCCTCCAAATGTGAATACAAAAAGCACCCAGAAAGTGGCCACTATCGCAATGATTAAATCCAGGGAAAGATGGAATACATATTCAGAGGTCTTGCGGGCAGCTAAGGCACGCCTGATGATCCAAATGGTTACAAAAAAGGAAAGACTATCAAAAAGAGCCCCGAAAAAACCTACCGGGATTTGCAGTTTTATATAATGAGAGGCTTCATGGGTTTGCATATAATACGGAAATGCGGTGTAGATCGCCCACCAGTAGCATGCAATGTTGAGAATGATGAAAAAAACAAAAAGTAGAGGGAAGAATAACCAGGTTGAGATCTTCTTTCTTTCATATCGATCCAAAATAGTATGAAGAGAATTCCGCCATATTGCGACGATTTCAGCCATAGTGCCTGCTCGCTTCGACTATTATACTATTTCGATGTGCCTGCTTTCAGACACTGATGTCTCACAGGCTTCGATCATCTTCATACAGGTAATGGCATCCTCAAGGGTTGATAAAGGTTGTTCGCCCCGGCCAACTACTGATTCCAGGAAATGTTTTCCAGTTTCTCGAATTGTGTAGGGGTAGGCTGAGTATGTTTGAGAATGAACCACGGCGGGGGTGTTTTCGACCCAGTCGCGATAGCTGTAGCGGGTTGCTCCTTTGGTTCCGATCAATTTAATCATAAAAGTCCATGGGTCGCCGGCATGATCATCCGATGCAAAACTCGCACAGAGGTGGGAGAGTGCCTGGTTTTTCATTTTCATGGTAACCATGGCTATATTTTCCTGGGGAACTGAACCGTCATTGATCGTCGATTTCATGCAGGATACCATTTCTGGTTGGCCTACCAAATAAAGGGAGCAATAGGCATGGTGTGTCAGGATTTGCCGAATCACTCCCGGATACCGAGCCGCCACTTCTTCAGGGTGGTGGATATTATACAATACATACAGGGAAACCAAATCTCCCAGTTTTCCTGACTCAATCATTTCCTTAGCTCTGAGCACGGA
>JBMYOA010000016.1:0-18374 GCA_049598825.1 Opitutales bacterium
CTTACGAAATTTGATGGGCGTCCACATCTAAGACATCGTGGACTTCAGGGTCCAACGGGAATGTTTTTCTGATGTCTCCTAGCTTTTCAAGTGCAGTTCTCACACTGTGCGTGAAATAGAAAAGATGATAACGGTAGTAACCGTTCATTTTTTCGATTGGAGCGGGTGCAGGCCCTTTGACTGTAATCTCTTCAAAATTACTATCGTTTACTAACTTGGTCCATTTATTGATATAGAACTCTACTTTCGCTTCACTTCGACTACGGAATAGGTGCCGTATTAAATGCCTGTATGGCGGATAATTGAATTCTTTACGCATGGCCAACTCTTCATCCACGAATCCTTCAAGATCCGCTTTACGGGCATATTGAATACTCGGGCTATGTGGGGCATAGGTTTGAACAAAAACCTCCCCTGCCCTGTTTCCTCGTCCTGACCTTCCTGATACTTGAACGAGCATTTGAAAAGCTCTTTCTGAAGCACGAAAATCTTCCATTCTCAGAGGCAAGTCCGCATCGATAACCCCCACTAAGGTGACTTTGGGGAAATCCAATCCTTTGGCGATCATCTGCGTTCCCACCAGCACATCAATTTTTCCTTTTCTAAATTCTGACAGGGTTTCACGAAAAAGATTTTTTTTCGTCATAATATCCGCATCGATTCTACGAATTATGGTGCGACGAGGTAGTAGCTCTGCAACCAAATCTTCAATTTTCTGTGTTCCGTGGCCCCTTTTATGCAAATCGAAGGAATTACATTCTGAGCACCGTCTTGGAGTCGGTTTACGATAGCCACAGAGGTGGCATTTAAGGTAGCCATCTGTTCTGTGATAAGTGAGAGCAATACTACAATGCTTACAGCCTTCAACATGGCCGCAATCCGGACACAGCATTGTGGTATTGAAACCCCTTCGGTTGAGAAACAGAATGCTTTGTTCCCCGTTTACGCATCTTTCCCGAAGTGCTTCTACGAGTGGTTGAGATAATATTGGAAGTGTTTTAATTTTATCTGCCTCACGTCGCATATCAATGAGGTGGACGAGTGGCAGTTCTCGATTATCCACCCTTTGGGTAAGCTTGCTAATACCATACTTTCCTTTCTCTACGTTGTTTATGGTCTCCAGGCTAGGTGTTGCTGAGCCTAGCAGGCATAGAGCATCGGTTGTTTTGGCTCTCACCACCGCAACGTCTCTTGCATGGTAACGGGGAGTGTCTTCCTGTTTGTACGATGTTTCATGCTCCTCATCGACAATGATTAAGCGAAGCTTAGCTATAGGAGCAAAAATGGCAGAGCGTGCACCCACTACGATCCGTGATTCGTTCTGAATGAGACTTCTCCAGGCATCCACTCTTTCTCCTGCGGAAAGGTGACTATGCCAGACAACGACTTTTTCTTGCCCGAATCTCATTCTTAACCGTGAGACAGTTTGGGGAGCCAGGGCAACTTCAGGTACGAGGAATAAAACTCCCCCTCCCCCAGCGAGAGCCAATTCCATTGCCTCAAAATAAACCTCGGTCTTTCCGGACCCTGTGACACCACAAAGTAATCGTGTATGAAAAGTTTTTTTATTGAGATCTAGACTAATTTCTGTGACAGCGACCTTTTGTTCATCGGTTAGTTCTATTGTATGATCTACTGTTTCAGCTGAATCCAAAAAATCATCCTCGTAGGCAACTCTTTCAATTCGTTCCTGGGTCTCCCGAATAAGACCTTTTTTGACAAGATTGTTAATCGTCGCCGAGGAGGCAGATGTCTTTTCCTGTAGAAACTTTAGGTTTACAGGCTGACTTTGCTTTTCGAGAAAACTTATTATTTTTTTTTGCGAGGTTGCTCGTGCAGAAATATCCAACTGAGCCAGCTTGTCCTTTTCTAAAAAGAGCAGCCTTCTTGATTTAGACTTCATCCCCTCCCGCACGGGGGTAGGAATCATTGCCTCCAGGCAAGCTTCCATAGAGCAGGAGTAATATCGGCTGATCCACGATGCCAACTGCATAAGCTCAGATGTGAGGACGGGGGTAGCCTGAATGACTGAAAGAATGTTATGTATTTTGAACTTTGGCTTAGGCATGTTTTGCTCAAACGCCCAAACGATTCCGGGAATCTTCCTCTTGCCCAGTGGGATTGTAACCAGTGATCCAGGCCCGATGGACTCCTTGCCATGAAAATTATTGCGATATGTAAGAGGCTTGTCGAAACCACCTAATGGCTGGACTTGAACAAGGGAATCTTGAGTTGGTCCCATGATTCAATTTGCCCGGAGATCATAGCATATAATCCTTGGCTTTTTCCCGGACGATCGATCTGTCTCATTTTGCACAATGTAGAGTAAGCCATGGCTTAGTGCCGGGAGTGTCCACGTTCCGGGAGCAAAAAATAATTGTTTAGTATCCAATACCTTAAATCCCTGCTCATTCATCTTCAGGAGGACTAATGATCCGAGCTCCGATAATCCAAGGTAATGATTGTTTACTTTTAAGTAGGAGCCTCTAAAAAGTTCGAGGTTTAGTTCTCGGTTCATTATTTGTGCCGTCCAACTAATACGATTTCTCCATACTTCTCTCCCTGTATCTATTTTTGTACAGAATGCTTCGGCTCCTCGTTGATGTCTTCCTGCTATGCCATATAAATAACCTTCATGTGCAATTGGAGTCATCCAATGGATGTTTAATTCCGGTTTATGCCAAACTACTTTCGCATTAAACTTAGAATCAATCTGTAGGAGAACCCCGCCTTTTTCGTAGCATTCACTCAGGAAAATCTGATTTTCAAAAAGTGTGACAGGGGGGACAGCATTAGCAGATTCATAGGACGATGAACGCCATGGAAAGCGTGTCAGTTTCTTGCCGTTCTGTGCATCAATTATCAATAACCCTCCATGGGGTGGTCTGCTTTCCCCTCCAGTAAAAACCAGGCATACATTTTTGTTATTAATTTTCGCTTTTACGGGAGATGAGTAACTGGCACCCCAGGTATCTTTCGTAATCCATTTCGTTTTCCCTGATAAAAGATCAAAGGCAACCACGCATTGACCTTCCCTCCCACCAACATTCAGAATAAGTGAGTTTTCAATGACGAGAGGGTTTGATCCTTTGCCGAAAAAATAATCCGGTATGTCAAATTCAGACTTTAGGTCTCTTTTCCAAATTAGTTCCCCGGAGTCAAGGTCCAGGCAGGTCAACCAGGCGGTAACCCCGTGGGCATATACTTTTCCATTCCAAATGACAGGACTCGCACGAGGACCATTAGAGTATCCGTAGCGATCACGATATTGAGCAGGATATTGATAGGACCACATTCTTTTTCCTGTTTCCGGATTCCGTGCTTCAATTATTTCATGCCCGTTTTGAAGATGAAACAAAACGATTCGATTTTTAGTAATTGCGGGAGACGCATATCCTTCCCCTTTTTGTAATTCCCAAATTTTCTTAATATTGAGGGACCCTTTTTCAATCGATAGGTGCGTTTCAAAAGTCGTTGCATTATCGTTAGGACCATTAAACCTTGGCCACGATGAAACCTCGGCATTTTCGTTTAACTGACTCGCGGTCCCGTGAGTTACCAGTCTTTCCTCTGCATCTGCATGGTAGAAAAAAGCCAAAAAACTCAATTGGATAAAAAGCAGCACTTTTTTGTATGGTAATCTTACCTGCGAAAGATCATGATTGGATAAGTTGTGATTCAAATTTATTTTAGTTACAGAAAAATAGCCTTACTGAGAAGACGACTTTTTCCCATCCGTTAAAGGTCAATAATACTCATAACGAAATTAGTTTAGTGAAAGAAGTAATAAAGTCTATTCCATCTGGCTTTCATCAGAGAAAAAAGCGTTTAAATGCATTTCGTTTTCTGCGATTTGCAGCAGTGCTCATCTTTTTTGTATTCGTTTACATGAATATCTACCGGCATCTTATGTCCGTTGAGCGCAATGACGAAATTGGATGGGTGGAGTGCTTTTATTGGGTTCTTACCACTATGTCGACTTTGGGTTATGGGGATATTACATTTTCCGGGGATGACGGACGGTTGTTTTCAATGATCGTCATGTTCACCGGAGTTTTCTATCTCTTTATCGTTTTACCCTTTGTGTTCATGGAATTCCTATACAAACCTTTCATGGAATACCAGACTGGCGCTAGAGTTCCCCGAAAGTTTGAAGGCTCGGATCAGAAACATCTTATCCTTACTCATTATGATACCATCAGTCATGACCTCATGGATAAACTGACCCAATTCGGGTATCCCTTTATTCTTGTGGTTGAGCATTTGAAAGAAGCGTTACGCTTACATGATATGCAGATACCCGTTATGCTGGGGAAACTTGACGACGCCAAAACCTTTGAAGACGCAGGCATTAAGAATTGTGCCATGGTGGTTGCAACGGATGATGATATTCGAAATGTAAATATCGCTTTCCGAGCCAGGGATGCTCATCCAGGTTGCGTCATTACCTCGACTTGTAATCGTGAAACCTCAGAAGAAATTCTTTCATTGGCTGGGGCAAATCATGTAGTTAAGGTTTCTAAGCAAATGGGTTCATTTTTAGCCCGAAGAATAAGTTGTACTGATCGAAGTACTCACGTGATTGGATCTTTTGATGAGGTCAAAATTGCGGAGGCTACAATTCATGGGACGCCTCTTGTTGGGCAAAGTCTTAAGGATACCAATTTGAGGGAGGAATTGGGAGTGAATGTGGTGGGAATGTGGGAACGCGGTCATTTTCAGCTCCCTGAGCCTGATGTTTTATTAAACAATCACACTGTGCTGCTTCTTGCTGGTATGGACTCGCATTTCGAAAAATATGATCAGCATTTTGGTAAATATTCACAGAATCTTGCACCCGTTATAATAATTGGTGCTGGCCGAGTAGGTCGGGAAGCGGCCAAAAGTCTGGAAGAAATGAATGTAGCTTATCGGATTATTGAGACCGATGAGTTAAAAGCATCAAAAGTTAAGAATTCAATCGTCGGGGATGCTTCCAATAAAGTGATTTTAGAACGGGCGGGAATAAATAATGCCCCAGCTGTTCTCATCACCAGCCATGATGATGAATCAAATATTTATTTAACTATTTATTGTCGAAAGCTTCGTCCTGATGCCCAGATTATCACTCGTGCTTTTCTCCATCGAAATGTTGAGCCCCTGCATCGGGCTGGGGCTGATTTTGTCATGTCTCAGGATCATATGGGAGCAAATACCATTTTCAATCTTTTGAATCGTGCAGAGATCTTAATGATCACTGAAGGGTTGGACATTTTTAGTCAAAAAACCCCAAAATCTTTAGTCGGTGAAAAACTCCGTGATTCCAAAATTCGCGAAAAAACAGGGTGTAGTATCGTTGCAATTAAAGGTAATGGTGCGACCGTGATTACGCCGTCACCTGATCACCAGTTTTCTGAGGATGGCGAAATTATTTTGATTGGTGATGAAAATGCAGAAAAGCAGTTTGAGTTGAAATTCTGTTAAGCTGGTCGTTTTCTTCCACAGCCAATTCTTTGAAAAACCATACCTTTGTTCGATCGGATCTTGTTCGTGGATTAGGGCAAGGGGTTTTAGAGACAGGTTTTGGGGTATTTATTATCCTTATTGCGATCCGTTTTTGGGAAGCACCTGATTTTTATAAGGCCGCTCTTGCTGGAGGGGGTTCCATTGGGTTGGTATTGACGCCTTTTGCCATCGGGGTCATCTCGAGGAATAAGTTACCCGGGTCGAAAAAGTGTATGCTTTTGCTGGTCTTTGTAGCTGCTTTTATTTTTGCGGCATCTTTATCAACCACAGTCTTGTTTTTTACGATATTTCTGGTTTTTGCCCAAATTTGTCTATCTCAAGTTCCAAGTTTGATGATTCAAATTTATTCCTCTGTCTATAAAGCTGGGGAACGAGGGAAAAAGATTTCATTCAATCTAATTGCAAGCACGATGGGTGGGTTATTTTCCTCCTTTCTTTTCGGCACATACTTGGACACGGTCGAAGCAGATTTTCGCTTTGTGCTATGGGGAATGTGTATAGCAGCACTGATTTCATCATTTGCGGTTTGGAGAATGAAATACGAGGGTGATTCTAAAGAAATCAACAGTTCTCGAGAGAGTATATTTCAATCTATATGCAATCCATTGCAGGACTTTCTTTTTGTGAAAATTTTACTGGCCTGGATGATTCTTGGGTTTGGTGCGATTATGACCTTTCCCTTGCGGATTGAGTATCTGTCGAGAGAGGATCAATTAAACCTTTCTAATCAGGAAATCGCTTTTATCACCGTTGCTATCTTTTTTGGGGCAAAGGTTATGAGTATGTACATGTGGGGTAAGTTATTTGACCGTATGCACTTCATGAAATTCAGAATCCTACTAAATTTTCAAATGATGATTGCCATCCTGATTTATTTCAACTCCACAACCTTTATGGGAGTAATCATTGGTTCTTTGTTGGCTGGGTCGGTAATGGGAGGGGCTAATTTAGCTTGGAATTTATGGGTTACAAAATTGGCTCCGGCCGGTAAAGAAAAGGATTATATGAGTGTGCATATGGCTCTCACTGGACTTAGAGGTGGAGCTGCACCTTTCGTGGGTTATCTATTGGAAAGGAGTATTGGGTTTGACGGAGTTTCCTATGTTTCTGTCAGCATGATATTAATTTCCTCAATTCTTTTTGCCACTACTCTTAAAGAGACAAGACTTGTCGCTAAATCTTGATGAATTCAAAGTTGACTATTTTCGGGCAAGGTATTGAAAGATTAGTATGAAATCCCTTCCCAAAACCCTTGTTCTCTTTTTCTTAATTCCCTTTTTGCTTCAAGCCAAATCTAAGTTTGGTGACTACTACCTCGGTTTTGGATTAGACTTCGTTGAAGCAGAAGATACAGCCAGTTATGACGGAGAGGGCTTGAGTCTTTTCGCCAACAGCCTTGCCAGCGATGAAGCTGATTTTCATTTCACCTTTAATTATGCGGGCCTAGACGGTAATACATCTAAAGAAACTGTTTGGAATATCGGTGCCGACTATATTTATCATTTAGACAATTTCTCGGGAGCAGATGGCATGATTCGTCCATACTTGGGAATTGGGATTGGTTATCTCGATGACTCCGCAGGGATCTCCCTCGCAGACGATGGATTTACATGGAATTTACAATTCGGGACCGAGTTACTTTTTACCGAAGAGATTTCCTTGGCGATCGGTGGTAAATTTTTCGGTCTATGGTCTGAATTCGGAGAAACTGATTTCGACCTAGGCGTTGACTTAGTTTGGTGGATCAACGATGTCCATGGTGTTTCTCTCGGATATAGCCATGCATTTGATCGTGGTATTGATGTCATCGGCCTCAATTACCTCTATTCCTGGAGGTAGTTCTTCCTGAGTTGGTGTCCGATTGAGCGAAATCATTCCTGATTTTGATGCCCCACCGGGGCGTAATGGAACCTGCAGTTTAAAGTGGGGTAAGTACGAGGATTCAGATGTAATCCCTCTTTGGGTTGCAGATATGGACTTTAAGTCGCCTCCTGCCGTTTTAGAGCAAGCCAGAGTCTCAGCTGAACACGGTAATTTTGGCTACGGTCGACCTCCTCCTGCACTAATTGAAAAAATAGTAAAAAGATCAGAGGATTTGTATAACTGGGTGATTGATCCTTCTTGGGTGGTTTGGCTACCTGGAATGGTTTGTGCCTTGAATGTGACATGCCGGGCTTTGTTGGGGGAATCATCTAAAGCGATTATTCAAACTCCTATTTACCCCCCCTTTCTTTCTGCCTCGAAGAACTTTGATATGCCTTTGACTAAGGTTCCTTTGGTATTGCATGGTAATCGTTTCTCAATCGATTTTGATGCTCTTAAAGAGCTGGATACCAAACCTGGCGATTTGTTTATGCTCTGCCATCCGCACAACCCAGTAGGCACTCTTTTCAATGAAACTGAATTGAGTTTACTGACTGAATGGCTGTTGGAGAGAAGTCTCTACCTTTGCTCTGACGAAATTCATTGCGATCTCATTCTTGAGAAGGAATTGCAGCATCTGCCGCCCGCGTCTTTGGATCCAAGGATTTCAGATAAATCCATCACTCTGATGGCCCCTAGTAAAACTTTCAATATTGCAGGATTTGGATGCTCTTTTGCAATTATTGAGAATTCAAATCTGCGTGCAAAATTTAAAAAAGCCATGCAAGGAATCGTTCCCGACCCTCCTGCTATGGGATTTCTGCTTGCTGATGCAGCTTATCGAGGAGGAGAGCCTTGGCGTATGGAACTCCTCGATTACCTGAAGGGGAATCGTGATTATGCAATGAGTCAACTTGTTGAAATGAATGGGCTGACCCCCTACTCTCCTGAGGCTACTTACCTCATGTGGATAGATGCAACGAATTTACCGGTTCCAAACCCTCACAAGTTTTTTGAGGAAAATGGAGTAGGTTTATCCGACGGGAGAGATTTTGATGCCCCAGGATATTTACGCTTAAATTTGGGTTGCTCCCGGAAACTTTTGACAGAGGCTTTATCCCGAATGGGCACAGCTTGCGATAAGCTTTCAAGTAAATGAACAGCGATTCAACTTCTGCAAAAGAGAAGAAATTTGCTGAGTTAAAGTCGTCTCTTCATAGACACGACGAGCTATATTACCGGAAAGCTCAACCTGAAATTTCAGATCAGGAATATGACCGCTTAAAGAGGGATTTTGACCAGTTACAAGCGGAACTGGACCCACTCGGTTTATTTACTGAAGAGACAGACCCATCTGAAGAGCCATTTAATGAGGTTTCCCCGGAAGTCGGTGATGATCGGTTGGATTCATTCCAGTCTCACAATCATGCAGAAGTGATGCTCAGTCTCGATAATACCTATGATCAGTCTGAGTTTTTTGATTTTGATAAGCGTTTGAAGAAAATTCTGGATCAAGACTGCCTGACCTATGTAGTTGAGCCGAAGATTGATGGTGTTGCGGTCTCACTGAGCTATGAAAAAGGAAAACTGCAGCGTGCAGTCACCCGTGGTAATGGCGTTCAGGGGGACATTATTACCCAAAATCTTCTTCACCTTGGTGAGTTGCCCCGCGAAATCATGTCCGAACAGATTCCTGATTTTATTGAAATTCGTGGGGAAATCTACATGGAGCACGATGAATTCCTACGGATAAATCAGGAACGGGAGGAATCGGGAGAACCCCTTTATGCAAACCCGCGAAACCTTGCTGCGGGGACAGTTAAACTCCTTGACCCCAAGGAGGCCAAGCAGAGGAAGCTCAAAATTGTCCTTTACGGCTTAGGGGCTTGCCAGCCAAATGACTTTTTTCAAACGCAAACAAGTTTTCATGAAGCATTGAAAGATTGGTGTTTTCCGGTCGTTGAGTTTGTCAAAACGGTGACTTCTGCGGAAAATGCATGGAGTGAGATCTGTCAGTTGGATGAACTGCGCCATGGTTATGCTTATCCTACGGATGGTGCTGTGATCAAGTTAGACTCAAGGGATGGCCAGGAGATCGCAGGTCGCACGGCCAAGGCTCCCCGTTGGGCGATTGCTTACAAGTTTGAATCCGAGAGACAGATGACCAAGCTCGAGGATATCATTTTACAGGTTGGCAGGACCGGGGCGATAACCCCGGTCGCATGCCTGCAGCCCGTTCAATTAGCCGGTACTTTGGTATCGAGGGCCAGTTTGCACAATGCCGATGAAATCCAGCGCAAAGATATTCGCATTGGCGATTGTGTAGTCGTTGAAAAGGCAGGTGAAATTATACCTCAAGTGGTCGAAGTGGTTATGGAAAGAAGGCCGGAGTCGCTCTCCCCTTTCGCATTTCCTGAGAATTGCCCGACTTGTGAAAGTCGACTATCAAGGACCGAAGGAGAGGCCGCTTGGCGCTGCCTCAATCAAAACTGTCCCGATCAACTTAAGGGAAGGATTGAATATTTTGCCAGTCGTGGTTGCTTGGATATCGAGAATCTTGGAGAAGCGGTGGTCGGGCAACTGGTTGATTCCCATTTGGTGACCAGTTTGGATGATCTCTATCGTCTCGATTCTTCCCAACTTTTAGCGTTGGAAGGTTTTGCTGATAAATCAGCCAACAATTTAATCGATGCCATTGAAAGGAGTAAGACCCAGGATTTTTGGAGAATATTATGCGGGTTGGGTATTAAACATGTGGGGACGAGTGCATCGAAAGACCTGGTCCGTACTTTTTCTGATTGGCGACAATTGGTTGAGGCATCCTTGGAAGATTTTACTGCGATTGATGGTATAGGTGAAATTATGGCAGAAAGCCTTGTTGAATTTTTTCAGAACCCGCTGAATTTATCTATGTTGGAGTCAATGGAGAGTCTCGGTGTTGTTTTAAAGAATGACCACGCGGAAGCTTTATCCACACCCTGGTCAGGCGTCACATTTGTGCTTACTGGATCTTTGGAGAAGTTTTCCAGGCAGGATGCAACTCTGCAAATCGAGAAATTTGGAGGAAAAGTCTCCTCCAGTGTAAGTAAAAAGACGAGTTATGTGGTTGCCGGCCCTGGTGCCGGATCCAAGCTCAATAAAGCCGAAAGTTTAGATATTGCGGTTCTGAATGAAGACCAGTTTCTATCCTTTTTAGAGGAAATAAAATCCCAGGCGGGCTCGAATTGATCTCGAATAGAATTGTGGCTTCGTAAAGATCCACTAAGATAATTTTCCTTTATGCCTAGACAAAGCCATGAACCTTTTGACTCCGTAGAGGATGTACTCGCAGATATTGCAATGGGTAAAATGGTCATGGTTACAGATGATGAGTCCCGTGAGAACGAAGGGGATCTGGTGATGGCCGCCTCTAAGGTTACCCCGGAAGCCATCAATCATATGATTTTACACGGTCGGGGACTCATATGTGTACCTTTACTGCCCAATCAATTGGGACGACTAGGAATATCCAGTATGGTGCCCCACAACCGTGAGGCGCAAAAAACTGATTTTACCGTTTCTGTGGATGCCGCAGATGGGATTACCACGGGAATCAGCGCTTTCGATCGGGCGACTACGATTGAGATTTTAGCTTCGCCCTCGGCCACTCCTGAAAGTCTTGTGCAACCGGGTCATGTTTTTCCGCTCCGTGCCCGTCCGGGAGGTGTTCTTGAAAGAGCGGGTCATACTGAGGCAGCGGTAGATCTGGCCAGTTTGGCTGGTCTTCATCCCAGTGGTGTGATTTGTGAGATTCTAAAAAAAGATGGCACTATGGCCCGTCTGCCTGATCTTACAAAGCTTAAGAAAAAATGGGGCATGAAAATGCTGTCCATTGCTTCCCTAATCGAATTCCGTCATAAGCGAGAAAAATTAGTGAAAGAAGTGTCGGTCAAGGAATTTTCTCATCACCTGGGTAAATTTAGACTCCATACATTCATGAGCGTCCTGGATGATCGTATTCATTATGGATTGAGTTACGGTAAATGGACTAAATCAAAGACACCGATGGTTCGGGTGCAGGCGGCCAATGTGGTAACCGATGTTTTAGGCTTTTCTACCCGTGGAGTAAGCCGTAATACGATTGACGATTCCTTACGGGAAATTGTTTCCCATGGATGTGGAGCATTGCTCTATCTTGAGCCAAGGAGAAATGATTCTCATACCAACGAGCCAAAGTCTCCCTTGAACGAAAAACAGTCTCAGGTTCCGCCGGTAATGGATTTTCGTGATTATGGAATCGGGGCACAGGTGCTGTCGGCGCTTGGAATCAGTAAGTTAGTTTTATTGTCGAGGGACCGAAGACGAGTCATCGGGCTTGAAGGATATGGTTTAGAGATTGTTAAACGCGTCACCTTGCCTTCCTGAAATGAGTACGGATACTCCTGATTATTCAATCGTAGACCCAAGCCAATTGAGTATTGGAGTCGTTTGTGCCTCCTTTAACCCAAGTTTATGTGAGGCTTTATTGTTCCGCGTGCTCAGCTGCCTTGAAGAGAACGGTAAGTTGCAAAATTTAATCATTGAGCGGGTACCTGGATCCAATGAAATCCCTAGCTGTATCGATCTGATTTTAAACAATAATTCCTTGGATTGCATCATCGGACTAGGGGTCGTGATTAAGGGTTCAACTTCACATCATCACCTGGTGGCAGAAGCCTCCGGTCATGCCCTGCAGAATTTAGCAATGCAGTACCATACCCCTGTGATTAATGGGATCGTGGTTACAGATGACCTGCAATCGGCGGAAGAACGAATAACAGGTCCGCTGGACCGTGGTTTAGAGTTTGCCAAGGCTGCCCTTGAAATGGCTGCACTACGAAAGAAATGGACGAAGATTTAGTTATTAATCCAAGCTGGAGTGACCGGCGTCAAAATCGGTGTGCGGCCTTCCGCTTTCTATTCCAATGGGAGATGAACCCTTCGGATGATCTTGCTTTCGATTTGGATGAGTTTCTCGCCCGTTTGGGAAAAGATGATGATTTTTTCGCCTATGCCGTGGAGTTAGTATCTGGAGTTATTGAAAAAAAGGATATTCTTGATTCAATAATCCGGGAATTAGTGACGAATTGGGACTTTTCCAGAGTCGCGAAAGCGGACTTGGCTTTACTTCGTTTGTCCCTTTACGAAATTAAATACCGATTGGATGTTCCTCCGGTCGTGGCTATCGATGAAGCATTGGAAATTGGTAAAGAGTTTTCGTCCGAAAATTCAGGCAAATTTTTAAACGGAGTATTAGACAAAGCCAGAAAACAGATCGCTAGACCTGCAAGGAAGCCTTCAGTTTGAATTTTGCGGTAGAGGAAGGCCTCTTAGCCTACCCCAATACCTTTCGCATTAAAGCCGATGGATCTTATTTTTTCTAAGTCCAAAAGGTTTCTTCCATCAAACAGAATCGCAGGTTTAATCATCGACTGATAAACCCTCTCGAAATCGATATTCTTAAATTCATCCCATTCCGTAAGAATGGCGATGCAATGAGATTGGTCACATGCATCGATTGCAGATTCACAGAATTCAATCGAATTGATTTGCTCATCAGGGAGGTTCAGGGAATCAATGATGGCTTGCTTGGAAACTTTCGGATCGTAAATGGCTAAATTTGCTTTTTCTTCGAGTAATCTTCGGCAAATGGCAATGGCTGGGGATTCCCGCGTATCATTGGTATCCTTCTTGAATGCATAGCCAAGGATGGCGATCTTCTTGCCCGAAACGGTATTGAACATGGCCTCAAGTATTCTTCGCACAAACCTTTCTTTTTGGTATTCATTCATACGGATGACCTGTTCCCAGTACTCGGCAACTTCCGGCAGTCTAAAGTATCGGCATAGATAACAAAGATTGAGAATATCTTTTTGAAAACAGGAACCACCAAATCCGACGGAGCTTTTCAAAAACTTTGGTCCAATTCTGGAATCCGTACCAATGGCCCTGGCGACCTCATCGACATGGGCACCCGTTTCTTCGCAGAGGGCTGAAATGGCATTTATGCTGGAAATTCTTTGTGCCAGGAAAGCATTGGCCGTAAGTTTGGACAATTCAGATGACCAAAGATTTGTGGTTATGATTCGATCTTTGGGTACCCAGTTTGAGTAGATATCGACCATTTTTTGGACTGCTTGGTTTCCCTCCTCTGTGGTTTCACCGCCAATTAACACACGGTCTGGTTCTAGCAGGTCAGGAATGGCCGTACCTTCCGCTAAGAATTCAGGATTCGAGATGACCTGGTGCTGAATCTCTGAACTGGTTGATTTAAGGATAGTCTGAACCATCTCTGCGGTCCGTACGGGCACGGTTGATTTTTCAACAATAATCTTGGGGGAAGTCGAAATTTCAGCAATTCTTCGGGCACAAGACTCCACAAACCGAAGATCGGCAGCCTGGCCTAATCCAGAACCATACTCTTTAGTTGGGGTGTTAACGCTAATGAAAATGATTTCGGATTCTTTGATGTAACGATCGACCTCGGTGGAGAAAAACAAATTTTCATTTCTCGTCTTTTTCACGATCTCATCCAGTCCCGGTTCATAAACGGGAAGAGTATCCGAATTCCATGCATCAATCCGTTCCTGGTTGATATCAACCACTGCAACTTGAATATGTGGGCATTTGGATGCGATCATGGCCATCGTCGGACCGCCCACATACCCAGCACCTATACAACAAATCTTCATGAATTCTTATTTAGTAAGAATTATAGTTTCTTGCGATTCTATAATCTTTAGCCACATGTAATGGGATGGAGAATTTTTTTACCATTCCCTGGTTCAGGTTATTTTTACTGTTATTTTTTGTTTATTTAATCATCGCGGTGTTGATGTGGTTTTTCGGGGACCGGTTGGTTTTTCCTGCTCCTCGCCCCAGTACTTATTCCAAGGATCAAGTAAGTTTTACTGTTACGGACAAAAATAAAGTCTCCATTGCCTGCCTGCACTTGGGAGAGACAGATAAACCGAAGCGAACGGTTATCTTTAGTCATGGGAACGGAGAAGATTTAGGAAACCTGGAATCGTTTCTTGCTTATTTTGGTTCTGAATCGACTGAAATGATTGCCTATGATTATCCAGGCTATGGATTGAGTGATGGCAAGCCCAGTGAGGAGGGTTGCTATGATGCGGTTGAAGCTGTTTATGATTATGTTGTTAATCAATTGGATCGTAATTCTGAGGAAATCATCATGTGGGGGCGATCACTTGGGACTGGACCCTCGCTTTTTCTTGCATCTCGCCGAAAAGTGGGCGGCCTCATCCTCGAAACTCCTTTCCTTTCTGCCTTTCGTTCTGCCACAGGAATTACCATGTTACCATGGGATCGGTTTCGTAATGTTGATTATACTGGAGGCGTCACCTGCCCTTCCCTGGTTATCCATGGAACCCTGGATGAAGTTGTTCCTTTTCGACAAGGGCGTGAGATTTTCAGGCAACTACCCGATCCTAAGCAGTTTTTTAAGGTGGAGCGCGGACAGCACAACGACCTTTGGGAAGTGGGAGGTTCAGAGTATCGAGATACTCTCAAAGAATTCATTCGTTCGATTGGGAGTTGATTTGTCAGGTTCTTTGAGCTAAGTTATTCACATTGGTGGAATTTGTAACGATGGGAATGGTCAATGATTGGTTTTAATCGAAGAGAAAAAAAAGTTTTTCGCTACTCCTTATTTTTTCATTTATTTGGTGCCTGTTTTCTTTTCGCGTTAGGCTTATTCCCCAGTTGTGAAGAGGAGCCTGAGGAAATTCATGTCTTTGAATTGGCAATGGCCAGTGAGCAACCGATTGTGCCTCAACCAGTTCCAACCCCTGCTCCGACGCCTACACCACCCGTCAAGGTTACTCCGAAACCTGAACCTAAACCTCTACCTCCCACCCCTCCCATAGTTGACCCAGTAGTTAAGCCGAAGCCTGTCCCTAAGCCCAAACCCACCCCGGTCAAGCCGAAGCCCGTGCCCAAAACGACTCCTAAACCCACACCTAAGCCCCAAGCCATCTCCTTTAAGGATTTTCAAAAGAAAAATAATCTCAAGCCGACCAAGCCGAAACCACAAGTAACAAGACCTTCCGTTCCGGTTGTTAAGATTGATGCGTCCAGGTTTAAGCCCTTGGATTCAATTAAAATTTCCTCCAATACTGGAAATGCGGTGAGTTCAGTTCCAGCTTCCGTGATTAATGCCTACCTTTCTGCCGTCAAAATGAAACTGGAGAGGGTTTGGGAGTCGAAACTACGCTCCACCTCGATTACCAATGGCGGGGAAGCGTGGTTAAGTTTTGAAATTTCTCCCAATGGCACTTTGATTCGCAAAAAAATTTCCCAGTCTTCCGGGAACTCACAACTAGACAGACTGGTTTTGCAGGTTGCCAACCTGGTGGGAAATGTGGGGGCACCGCCGGGAGGGAAATTAGAATCTGCCTTGAAAATCCCTTTTCGATTAAATTAGATCGGAAAGCCCATGAAATTTGACTGGAAAAGACCTATCGCCCCTATCCTTCTCGTGGGTGGGCTATTTATTTGCATTTCTCGTGACCCAATTATTGGATTAGGCCTGTTCTTGGTTAGTTTTGCTTTGATTCTCGGATTCTCCAGGGGCTCTTCCTGATCTTACTTTTTCAAGAGTGAGGGCTTGCTTCTCTTGGCTCAAGGTAATCAGATGATCCTGTACTGAAAACTCTTTCCTTCTCCGTTTGGGAGCAGGCACATAGTTTCCGTTTTGTCTTAATTCAGATGCCATTGAATTATCGGATAGAATATTTTCCATAGTTTGAAGGATCCCTTCCTGCATACTTTTTTCTTCCACAGGAAAGACTACTTCTACTCGACGGAAAAAATTTCGTGGCATCCAGTCTGGACTTCCTAAATAAGTACTTTCCCCAACAGGAGAGTTCTTGAAATAATATACCCGGCTATGTTCGAGAAACCTTCCGAGTAAGCTTCTTACCTTGATATTTTCACTCAATCCTTTTACGCCCGGAACAAGTCCGCAAATCCCCCGCACAATTAAATCGACCTTCACTCCCGCCTGCGAGGCTTCATAAAGGGATTGAATGATCTCGGGATCAATCAGGCTGTTCACCTTAATAATGATCCGAGCCTCCTTTCCGCTGCTGGCCATCTTTGATTCGTGCTGAATTTTCCGAATCATCGACTCATGCAGATTAAAGGGAGCAACCAGTAATTTTTTAAATACCGGCTTACGGGTGTAGCCTGTAAGGGTATTAAAGAGATTGGCCATATCTGCGGTAAAGGCTGCTTTGGCTGTAAAAAGACTGTAGTCGGTATAGGTTTTCGCCGTGCTTGGGTTATAATTTCCGGTTCCCAAATGAGCGTAACGTTTTAGCTTTTTTCCTTCCCTTCGTACGACCAGGCAGCATTTGCAATGAGTTTTTAATCCTGCGAGACCGTAGACAACATGGACCCCGACTTCTTCCATTTTCCTCGACCATTGCACATTGGCTTCTTCATCAAACCTAGCCTTGAGTTCGACCATAGCGGTTACCTGTTTTCCATTCTGGGCAGCATCCATCAACGCTTTGACAATCGGGGAGTCTCCGCTTGTTCGGTAAATGGTGAGTTTAATCGCGAAAACCTCAGGGTCTATCGCTGCCTGCCGGAGAAATTCAACCATCGGGCTGAAAGAATCATAAGGATGGTGCAGTAAATGATCATTATTTGATATTTGATCGAATAAATTTTCTCGAATAGCCAGTTGCTGAGGGACAAACGCTTCAAAGGGTGAGAACTTTAAATCATCCCGATCCACTAAATCCACCAGTTTCATCAATCTATACAGATTGATTGGACCATTTATCTTTAAAACATCTTTCTCTGACAAATTGAGAGACTTGAGCAGGTAGTCCAGGACATCCTTATCAATTGAATCATCGATTTCCAACCTGACGGCTGCACCCCTTCTTCGGTTGTGGAGTTCATCCTCAATGCTAAGCAGTAAATTCTCCACCTCTTCCTCATCCACATAAAGATGACTATTTCGGGTTATACGAAAAGCCCACGCACCTAGTGCCTCGTGGCCGGGGAAAAGATCAGAGACAAAATGCCTGACCACATCACTCAAAAAGACAAAGGTATCGGTACTACCTTCGGCTTCAATTCGAACAAGGCGCGGGAGGATCCTTGGGACTTGCACAACTGCCTTAAGTGGTTTCGCCTGTTTTTTTCGCAAGTTCCTCAGCGATACAAAAAGATTCAGTGATTTGTTGAGAATCAGGGGAAATGGATGGGTGGGATCGACTGCAAGAGGTGTAAGCACAGGAAACACTTCCCTTCGGAAATAGGCCCTTAACCAGGTGAATTCTGCTTTGGTTAGCTCATCGATCTCCTTGAAAAAAACCTTCTCAGTGGCCAGGGCAGGCTTTAGTACATCCCGCCAGCAACTGTATTCGCGTTGAGACATGGCATGGGCCCGATTTCTTACTTCTTCCAGTAATTCCTTGGGCTGACTGCCATCCAGACTGGGTCGGGTAATGCCGGCATCCACTTTTTGCATCAAGCCGGCCACTCGAATTTCATAAAACTGATCAAGGTTGGAACTTACGAAAGAAAGAAAACGGGTTCTTTCCAGTAGAGGATATTTTTCCGAGAACGCCTGATCCAAAACGCGCTCATTAAAAGCAAGCCAGCTTAATTCGCGGTTAAAAAACCTCGGTTTGATTGAATTATTTGTTGAATTACTTACAGGCATCGTTCCAAAATTATCGGAGATTTTAGGAATTAGACAACGGAATTTACTCTTCCCCCCCTTGACCTGTGTAGAATCATTACTTAGAATATACCTGATCTTTGAAATTTTGTTGGGGGTGTTCCGGATTCGACTGCAATGTGGAAACTTCGGTTGCGTGTCGAGGATGACGCTTGGCCTCGTAAAAAATGCTTCAAATCATTAAATGGCGAAAATAATATCGTTAGCTTTGAGCCTGAGCTCGAAGCGCTTGCAGCATAAGTCTGCACGTCGACAGTCCACTGAC
>JBMYOA010000017.1:0-17668 GCA_049598825.1 Opitutales bacterium
TGACAGTGGCTATCAATTAAAGACATCTCGACATTCTAAAAATTTAAATCAATTATGCTATACCTAATCACCAAAAGTTGATCTGAATAATTCATGGAAAATATTATCATCATAGGCACTGGTTGCGCCGGTTTTACCGCTGGCATTTACGCTGCTAGAGCAAATCTTAAACCTCTCATACTTGAAGGAAAGCAACCCGGAGGTCAATTGACCACTACTTCTGAAGTGGAGAACTTCCCAGGTTTTCCGGATGGTATTGATGGATTTATGCTAATGGACAGCTTGCGAAAACAAGCTCTTAAATTTGGGGCAAGAATTCAAAATTCATTTGTGGATTCAGTTGTATTAGAAGAAGAAAAGAAAATACTCAAAGCAGGCGATAAGGTAATTGAAGCTAAAGCCGTAATCATTGCCACAGGAGCTGCACCCAGACTTCTTGGAATACCCGGTGAGCAAGAGATGTACGGCGGTAAAGGTGTTACCACATGTGCAACCTGTGATGGTGCATTTTACAGAGACATGGATGTTGTGGTAGTTGGAGGAGGAGACTCAGCTTGTGAAGAGGCATTATTTTTGACGAGGTTTTGCTCCAGTGTAACAGTTTTGCACAGACGTAATCAATTTCGAGCTTCGAAGATAATGGCAGATCGCGTACTAGATCATCCCAAAATAAAAGTATTATGGGATACAAAGCCCGACAAAATAATTCCCGATGAAGAAGGAAAAGTAAAAAGTGTTCAAATTTCGAACATAAAGAATGGAGAATCTTCTGAAGTTTTCTGCAAGGGTGTTTTTATCGCTATCGGTCATGTTCCCAATACAAAATGTTTTGAAAATGAACTAGAGCTTGATGAAAATGGATATTTAATTCCAAAAACAGGAAGTAGCGTTCTAACTAATATACCAGGTGTTTATGTGGCTGGTGACTGTGCTGATCACATATACAGACAGGCTATCACTGCTGCTGGTATGGGTTGTCAAGCTGCGATCGAAGCTGAAAGATGGCTGGCTGAGAGAAGTTAATAAAAGAAATGTTCGAAAAAGTATTCTCTGGAAATTTAGCAAAGCACCTTGAGAATAATGCAAAAGAATTTCCCAGTGAAATAGCAATCATTTCTGATGCTAAGCCGCATCTCAAAAAATCATTTGAAGAGTTGCACAAGGATGTAATTTATTGCAGCTCATATTTCAAAAAAAGAGGTGTGCAAAAAAAAGATCGCACCCTCCTGATGGTAAGACCCGGTTATGAATTAATAGTATGCTGTTTTGCACTCTTATATATCGGAGCTATACCAATTATTATAGACCCTGGAATGGGAATTAGATCTCTGCTTAAATGCATAAAAAAATCCAACGCTACAAATCTAATCGGAATAGGTATTGCAGTTTGGATGTCATCATTTTTCAAAAAATCTTTTAAGGCATTGCAACGAAAAGTTCTAGTCACTAAAGATTTTTTAAAGGTTATTAAAAGTTCTTTCGATGATGGTGGTGTTAAAATATGTAATGCACAAGATGATGACTTAGCTGCAATAGTTTTTACATCCGGATCAACAGGCCCACCCAAAGGTGTTCGCTATCTTCACAAGAACTTCAATGCCCAGATTCGCGTTTTAAGCGAAGAATTTAAAATAAGAAAAGGTGAACTCGATCTTGTTACCCTACCTGTTTTCTCATTATTTAACCCGGCATTGGGCGTTACATCTGTAATCCCAGAAATGAACCCTACAAAGCCTGCAAAAGCAAGTGCTGAAAAACTTGTACAAACAATTGTAAATCATCAGATATCATCGGCTTTTTGCTCTCCAGTAATAGGGGGAAAAATCAATGACTACTGTAAAATGAACAGTATAAACTTGGGGAGCATCAGGCGTATTATGCTTGCAGGAGCCCCAGCGTCACCAAATCTAGTTTGTAACTTAGCAAAGAGTCTTCCCAGAGGAGAGGTTATCATCCCTTATGGAGCCACGGAAGCCCTTCCGGTTAGTTACTCTAATCATCATCAAATTGCTAAACTTAGTAAGTCTATTGTAAACGGTGAAGGTTCATGTCTGGGAAAACCCGTTAAAGATGTCTCTATTCAACTCATACCAGTTAGAAACTCACCAATACCTAATGAAAGCGAAGACACAATTATTCCAATAACAAACAAACTGGAAACTGGTGAAATTTGCGTCTCAGGGGATACAGTAACAGACGGGTATGATCAAATGCCCGGTGCTACAAGGGACGCAAGATTTACATTCAACTCCAAAATTTATCATCGAATGGGAGACTTAGGTTACTGGGATGAAAACAATAATTTACGTTTCCTAGGCAGAAAAGCTGAGTGTATCCAAACAGAATCAGGACCGCTAGAAACGGAAAGGTGCGAACACATGTTTAATAATATCGATGGAGTAAACAGATGTGCCTTGATCGGCATTGGAATGCAAACGATCAAAGAACCATCCTTGGTGGTTGAGAAAGTCCCACTGAATAGTAATCCGAAACTTTGTAGTGAGATCTATTCCTTATTAAGAAAAAATTTTGAGAAATTCGGTCTGAGGAGAGTTTTTTTTGAAAAAAAACTACCTGTTGATGCAAGACACAATGCGAAAATTCACCGATTGTCTCTATCCAAAAAATGGACAAAAAGAGTTCTTAAAAATCAACGGTTGGGCTTGCCTGAATGAAAATCCTAGTGACAGGGGGACGCGGCTTCGTAGGTAAGAAAATTAGTCAAAAACTTTTCGAACTTGGCCATGATGTTGAAACAGTAAGCCGATCAGATTTAGATTCTAATAGTACTAAAATTAAACACCATAAAATAGATCTATCCAAAAAAATTAAAGATGTTAAAATTTTTGAAGGTGTGGATTGCATTATTCATACTGCAGCAAAAGCAGGAGTTGAAGGAAACTATAGTGATTATTACTCAGCCAATTTTATTGGCACCCTAAATCTTTTACAGGCATCTAAAGAAAATGGTGTACAATATTTTATTCACACAAGTTCCCCAAGCGTAGTATTCTCTGGTAAGGCAATAAGAGATGGAAAAGAAGATATGCCTTACATTTCTTCACGAATATCCCCCTATTCATTCACTAAAGCAATTGCTGAAAAGAAAGTTCTTTCATCTAATCGAAAGGATTTTGCCACGGTTGCCCTACGACCGCACTTAATTTGGGGAGAAAACGATCCACACCTTTTGCCAAAAGTAATTAATCGGCACAAGATGGGGAAACTCAAAATAATAGGTAATGGATTGAACAAAGTCGATTTGACTCATATCGACAATGTCGTACATGCCCACATCTTGGCATTTGATGCACTCGTCAGTGGTAAGCCAATCGGTGGACGTGCATATTTCATTTCGCAGAACGAGCCAGTTCTTTTATGGAACTGGCTAAATTCTATTTTTAAAACCTTAGGTCTTGATGCCGTTGAAAGTAATCTTGGTTTCCCCAAAGCTTATCTTGTTGGAACCGTTGCAGAATTTTTATGGAAAATACTTCCAATGAAGTCTGATTTGCCAATGAGTCGCTTTGTTGCTTGCCAATTAGCACACGACCATTGGTTCTCAACCGAGGCAGCTAAGAGGGATTTTGGATATGAACCCATAGTTTCCATGCAAGAAGCTCTGGACAAAACTATGCCTTGGCTAAAAACTTTGAATTAATTTTCGCCGGTTAATTTCCATGAGTATTCCGGCAGTTGCACAATTGAGGTTTAATGAGCTTCCATAGCCTCTCATAGGAATCGAAACCATCGCATCGACATTCGTTTCCCAAAACTGACCCAGCCCTTTACTTTCACTTCCCATAAGAAGTGCAATTCTTGGATGAAAATCATACTCATAAATCGTTTGTTTCGCATGCGAACTAGTGCCAACGACCATAAGTTTTGCCTTACGAACCCATTCCAGGACCTCTTTTTTTGTTCCACAAAATACTGGTTGAGTGGCGAATAAGCCCATGGAAGACCTTATTACATTTGGATTAAAAAAATCTACACTCGTATCGGATAATAAAACTACATCCACTCCCATGGCTTCTGCAGTTCTGAGAATAGCACCTAAATTGCCAGGTTTTTCAATTTCATCCAATATAAGAACTGCATCATAGTTCTGATTTCTAAGAGTTCTAAGATTCAAGTCCCAGGTTTTAGCAACTCCGATTACTTTGCTTGCTTCGCCTCGATAAGAGATTTTTTTCATTGGTGCTTCAGCCACTTCAAAACAGGCGATGCCCGCATTGGTTATTCCTGATATAAAGGACGCAAGCTCTTCATCGTGAGAATTTTCCAGAAAGTAAAGTTCTTCCAATGAGTGCTCTCCTGCGAGTAGCCCATCAATCTCCCTTTTCCCTTCCAAAAGAAATAGCCCCACTTCTTTTCGATAATGGCTCGATTTTCTCAGACGAACCAAGTGCTTAATCTTTGGATTCGAAGTGCTTTCTATTCGTGTCTGCACATATTTAAAAAAACGGCTTTGCTTGAAGATAGCGAGCTCGTTAAGAAAAATCATGATGAATAATTCTCCCAAGGGATTTACGCCACACCCCTACCCCTATCACCACCTGATTGATTTAGAAATAGAATCCTTAACTAATTTAGGACTCGGTCTAGGAAGAGACAACGGATGGGTCGTGCAGGTGCCCTATGTTTTGCCGGGTGAGAAAGTCCAAGCACGCATCTACCGTAATCATAAAAATTATTCATCAGCTGACTGTATCTCTGTGCATAAAGCTTCGCCAAACCGAGTTAAGCCATTATGCGATCTTTTCGGTGAATGCGGAGGCTGTCAGTACCAACATATGGAATATGCAACTCAATTGGAATGGAAACAAAAACAAGTCGAAGATTCGTTTGCACGGATCGGTGGTATTGAATTTACAGTTAACCGAACAATTTCTTCTCCGCAAAAATATGGATACCGCTCTAAGCTTACTCCTCATTTTGAAAAACCTCATCCCTCCCACTCTTTTAAGGTAGGGTTTTTAAAACAAGGAACCAGAAGGACACTGATTGATGTTGATCAATGCCCGATTGCGACTCCTGCAATTAATGAAGCTATGCCATTAGCTAAGCATCGGCTTCATGACAAAAAACAAGGACTTAAAAAAGGAGGCACCCTACTCTTACGAGACACAAACCAAAGCATATCCACCGACCCTAACGAATTTGTGCAGGAGAGAGTTGGTAATCTTACTTTTCAGTTCCGGGCAGGTGAGTTTTTTCAAAATAATCCTTTTATACTTCCTGAGTTGGTGAATTATGTTATTCAACAGTCCCAGCCTCAAGAATCATCTTTTTTAATTGATGCCTATTGCGGAAGCGGACTGTTTGGTATTTCCGCTGCATCCTATTTTAAAAAAGTAATCGGGATAGAAATTAGCAGGGAAGGGTTCCTCGGTGCACAAGCAAATGCAGAGCTCAATAGAATATCTAATACGGAATTTATTCTTGGAGACGCATCTTCCATATTTGATGCAATTGATTCAACTTTCCGACCTTGTACCCTACTGATCGACCCACCAAGAAAGGGGTGTGATCAAAATTTTCTATCCCAAGCTTTGGCATTCAGTCCAAACTATATTGTTTATATTTCCTGCGACCCGGCCACTCAGGCTCGGGATGCAAAAATTTTAGTGGATGGAGGATATTCTATTTTAGATATTCAGCCTTTCGATCTCTTTCCCCAAACTCGTCACATTGAGTCAGTAATGACACTACGGAAAGAGTCTTAGTTACGAATTCTATTTTTCTTCCACTCGAGAGAAGCAAATTGATTGTATACCTTTTCAATTTCGGATGAATTATTATCTGGCCAATCTACTTGGTCAATTTTCTCTTTAAGCATCTCCGAGATGAAATGAATTAGGCTTTCTTGAAATTTTTCACTGTTGAGCCTCCATGATTTGTCCATGATAATGGTTCCCTGAAGTAAGACTCCTTTTCGAGATCTCTTCATAGCAGCTCCGGCTACCTTTTTTGATGAACCAAAATTCATAAGATCCCAACCCACGGGCTCTTCAAAACAATCGCCTGGAATAATTTTCCCTTTTTCCTTGGGGCAAGGTTGTAAGGTCGTCATTAAATCCTGTTTTGCCAATGCTGATGATATACAAAGATGCACTTCCTTATACAAATCAAGGGGCGGCATGCTGAATGCATGATGCACACTAGGAATAACTAGGCAGTAAGTCCAATCCTCTCCATGCTTTACGATTCCACCACCCGTCGGCCTACGAATTAATTTATCTACCGGATGATCGGTTATTTTTTCGACCCATTTCCAATCTTGGCCATACCCAAAACTTGTTTCCATAGACGACCATTGATAGTGACGAAAGGAGGGAAGTTCTGCTTTGTCATAAAGCAGCCAATCCTTGGCCATATTGATCAGTCCACTTTCTTTGGCATTAGGGTAAATTAACATGACCTTTATACCCGCAAGACATACTTGGATGGGTTTTCAGCATTTTCCCTATACCATCTAAAGAGTTTATCCGGTACTTTCAATCCTTCGAGTTGTTGATCGATTGTCTCAGGCTTTGTCTTAATCTTACCCAGCAAAGGTGAGAGCTCAAAAGTAAGTTTTTCTGGACGCCGTCCAACCCGTTCGAAAGATTCTTTGAGGGACCCTCTCTTTACTAAATTTTCTGAAAAACCAAACCTCTCAAGGATCCTTCTACCTAATTCAAAACGAGATATAACCTCACTTCCTGCCCAGTGAAACAACCCATTTAGATTTGGTCTTTCAAGTAGTTCCACAACCACAGCTGCTACATTATCGGCAGAGCAAGGTTGCCTATATTCGTCATCAAAAAGAGTAAGAGGCTGGTCATTTTGAATAGATTCAAAAATTCTCTCATGCGGGCTACGGTTCGCTCGCGGACTGTTACCGTTAATCAATGTGAGCCTTAAAACCACCACATTTTCATCGATCGCAGAGAGAACTTTCTTTTCTGACTCCAATTTTTGATTTCCATATTCACTGATCGGTTTCGGCATATCAGTTGAGCGATAAGGCTCCTCCCGACCCTCAAAAACCATGTCACTCGAAATGTGTATAAATCTAGCGCCTAGATGAGAAGATATTTCAGCTAGCCTCCGGGCAACATTAACATTTAGCTCTGCGGCACCTTCAGGGTTTTGGTTTACTAAATCAGGTGATGATACGGCAGCACAATTAATGATAGCGTCAGGCCATTCATCTAGCAATTCCCGCGTGAGCTTTACTTCATTCAACAAATCCAAACATCTAAATGAAGACGCCGGGCCATCCCCATATGGTTGTTGGCAATATTGGAAGCTATTAAACCCTCTTCGGTTCAATTCTTGATAAATGGACCAGCCCAATAGTCCTGAAGCTCCAAAAAGTGCAACTTTCACAAAGCATCACCATACTAAAGTGTTTTGATCTCACAATACGCGAATTCACCCCAAAGCTTTTCCTTGAAGTATTAACGTCATAAAGTTAGCTTTACGGTACTAAATGAATCTAAAGCAACTTGCGAACCCTCGCATCCTCGATCAACCTGTTTATGTTCCTGGCAAACCTGTAGAAAAAGTTGCAGAGCAATTTGACATAGCCGAGCATGAAATTGTCAAACTTGCCTCCAATGAAAACCCGTGGGGTGCATCACCGAAAGCTTTGGAAAAAGCCATGGATGCACTTAAGCGAGTACATTTGTATCCGGATGGCAGTGGAACTTTTCTACTGGAAAGTCTTGCTTCCAAGTTTTCCCTCTCTACCAACAACTTCATTCTCGGCAACGGTTCCAATGAAATCATCGAATTGATTGGACATGTTTTTATCAACGAAACCGATGAAATCATCTTTGGTGAGCACGCTTTTGCTGTTTACAAATTGGTAACTCTTCTCATGGGTGCACAACCCGTGGCCGTAAAGATGCCAAACCTCAAACATGATTTAAATATTATACGAGAAGCAATTACCCCAAAAACTAAAATAGTATTTTTACCGAGCCCGAATAACCCAACCGGTACTGCCAATACAAAGGAAGAACTTTCTTCGTTTATCGATGTAATGCCTGATCATGTAATTCTCTGCCTTGATGAAGCTTATTCGGAATACCTTGAAGATCCACTCGACCTTCGCCCTTTTATCAAATCAGGAAAAAAAGTGATGGGCCTTCGCACCTTTTCCAAAATCCACGGATTAGCCGGGCTAAGAATAGGGTACGGTTACGGATCAAAAGAAATGATATCTTTACTCCAAAAAGCAAGGCAACCCTTCAATGCCAACTCCGTCGCTCAAGCTGCTGCAATCGCCGCCCTGGAAGATGAAGACTGGGTACTTCAATGCCGAAGAAGAAATGAGAATGGCCTAAAACAGTTGGAGCAAGGACTGAGCGAACTAGGCTTAGAATATGTGCCGAGTTATGCAAACTTCATACTGGTCAATGTAGGAAATGGCAGAAAGATTTTTGAGGCATTGCAGCAAAAAGGCATCATCACAAGACCTATGCCTGATGAACTGGGGAACTATCTTCGTATTTCTATAGGTACTGAAATAGAGAATGAAAAAGCAATGGCAGCTTTAAAAGAAGTTCTTTCACTACTTGATCTTAAATGACTTCGATAAGCTTTCCTTTGCCAAACATTTTGGCGATATGGCTCATTTTTATTTTTTGGGCTGGTGCCTTAGGTATTTATCGAACCCTTGTTGATCGGATTCGCTCGGGTTTAGTTGCGAGTCCCAGCTCTGGAAACCAGATCGTCCGTTTATTCTCAGATTGCCTACAACTGCCCAACCATGAGCGTCCTTTCCATGTGGAAGCATCTACTCTTTCTTCTCTGCAAATCTTGCTAGGATTTTTAGTGTTTTCAAAATTTTCTACCGATTATGGCCAAGCTCCTGAAAATCATCTTGGAACACTGACATTTTGCTTTGTCGCCTCACTGTCTGTTGAAAGAATTTCATCTTGGATGTTTCCAAAGAAAATCAGTCAGAGTCAAAATATAGAGCTCTATCTGAAAATCGCACTTTTGCCCGTCATGCTAATCAGGCTTATTTGCAAACCCTTATCCATTTTAATTTTGATTTTGGAAAAAGGCATGGAATCCTCCAATCAAAAGATGGTAACAGAGCAGGATGAAGAGAGTGAAGTTGCCGACCATATTCGAGTGGTGGGTCGAGAGGGAGCAAATTTAGACCCTGAAATTCTCGAAATTATGGGGAACACCATAGAAATGAGCCAGCTTAAGGTAAACGATGTAATGATTCCCCGTAACCAGGTTCAAATCCTTGATGTAAATGATTCTTTTTCAACCAACCTCGAGATCGCTAAATCCTGTGGTCACACAAGGCTACCTCTTTGCGACGACGATTTAGACAAATGTCTCGGGGTTGTACATGTAAAATATGCGTTTCGCGCACTTTCAGATACCAGCCAAAATTTTGATTTGCGAAAAATAACCAAAGCACCTGCCCGCCTTTCCAGAGAAGAGCCTCTACCCGTTGCCCTAAAAAGAATGATGAAGTTAAAGGTTCATATGGCTCTGGTTGGAGATCAATTTGGCGGAATTGACGGTGTAATCACTCTTGAGGATATTCTCGAAGAAGTCGTGGGAGAGATTCAGGATGAATTTGATTCAGATGAGAAAGCCGTGGAAAAAATTGGTGAAAACAAATGGAGGGTGTCCGGACTTGTACCCGTTCATGATCTTCCAGATCAAATTAATCTTTTCGAAGACGAGGACGACACCGCTACCGTAGGTGGAGTCGTTACCAAAGAACTAGGCAGGATTCCCGAGAATCAAGAAATTCTCGAACTTGCGGGTTTACAAATTAAAATCCTGGAAGCGGACGATACTCGTGTGCTTTCACTAGAGATCCAGATGGTGGACAAAGAAACGGCTATTTCCGAGGAAACAGAATAATTTTTTCTTTAATCGTTTTTCCGTTTAAACGATTGTCCCAGCTAAGGTCAGATTGCCATGATTTACATGGAGGCAGTCCGAGTCTCTCATTTATTTTCGAGTGAATTTCCGGCATTACTGCCACAAGCAAAGAATTGGCGAGACGGAGGGCTTCAACCATATTTGATAGACAGTTTTGTAAGTTTCTCTGATCTGCTGCATCGGAAGATTTGGCAAGTTTCCAAGGCACTCTTTCATCTGCATATTTATTAATAGCCCGTATGAATCCTGAAACTTGATCCAAGCCTAAACTAAATTGAAATTCCTCAAAAAATTCTAGTGAAGTCTTGTGAGTTACCTTCCACTTCTCTTGAAGTTCAATTTCTGGCTGCTCTGGCTCGTAATTCTCTGGGACGACTGAATCAAAATAATTTGAACACATATGGAGCAACCTGCTTACTAAGTTCCCTAAATCGTTTCCTAGGTCGGCCCGGTATCTTGATTCAAATCTTTCAAGAGAAAATTCAGCGTCATGACCGACTTTCATTTCCCTCATCACAAAAAAACGAAAAGCATCTGCACCATAATCCTTGACCAGTTCCAGCGGACTAATGCTTTCACCCGTACTCTTGGACATCTTCTCTCCGGAGCTGGTCCACCATCCATGAGCTAAAATCTGCTTAGGAAGGTCGATGTTGCAGGCCTTCAGCATTATGGGCCAGTAGACTGCATGAGGAGGAGCAAGGATGTCTTTACCAATCACATGAAGATCTGCGGGCCATAACTTTGTGAAGTCTTCCTGTCCATAGCCAGCTGCTGATATATAATTTACCAGCGCATCAAACCAAACATAGGTTACATACTCTTGATTGAATGGAAGAGGAATTCCCCAAGACAACCGGTCTTTCGGTCGTGAAATGCAAAGATCATTAAGGGGTTCTTTAAGAAACTCAATGACTTGTGACTGGCGATGTGCAGGAAGAATAAAATTCGGATTTTCTTCTAAAAACTGGAGCAACCATTCCTGGTATTTTCCCAACTTAAAAAAATAATTTTTTTCCGTAATTTCAGTAACATCGCCAAAAATTTCTGGCCATTTTCCATCTACTTTATCTTTCTCCTGCAGAAATTGTTCGGCTCTCATCGAGTAAAAACCTCTGTATTCAGCCTGATAGATTTCTCCTCTTTCAAATAAGTCTTGTAGTAAAGTGGTAACGACCTGTTTATGACGCGTTTCAGTGGTCCTAATGTAATCGTCATGCCCAATTCCCAGAGTAACCAACATCTTTTCAAATTCATTTGCGATTCGATCACAGCGAACTTGTGGCTCAATGCCCTCCTTGGCAGCTCCTTGTTGTACTTTTTGTCCATGTTCGTCCAGACCGGTGACAAAATGTGCAGGTTGCCCCATCACTTTCTTCGTCCTACTGATAACATCCGCTAATATTTTTTCATAAGCGTGCCCCAAATGAGGGGATCCATTAGCATAATCAATTGCAGTTGTTAAATAGTATGGCTTCATCAAAATCAGTCATAACCTAATATGTTTAAAAGAACCACCTCATTTACAAATTTTCGTTTTACATGGTTGACGTATTGTGTCTGAGATTTTGAATAAGTATTAATTGTCCGCTTTTGGGATTACATTAACTTCGGACGCCCCCCTTCAATAAGCCTTTATCACAGGCAAACCCATTTTGCATCGTATGAGCGAAGAACAAGATAGCGCTCCCGACCCTAAACAGGTTGAGGGCATGCTCGACATAGTCGAGAACAAAGCAGGTGTTTTGCTTGACCCAAGTCGGGGAGGTAAAACCACACCTCACGACCCATTTGTGCCCAAGGAGCTCGTCCGAAGATTTAAGCTCAAAAGAGGATCCGTCATTCATGCCGACGCATCCTTCGATAAAAGGAGGCCAAACCCAAAAGTTCAGTATGTGCACTCCGTTGACGGTTTGCCTATTCATGAACGTAAAAAACTTTTCCGATTCGATCAACTTACCACGATTCAGCCAAAGGAAAAATTAAATTTGGAGACAAAAGACGGTCGAATGACAACCCGTGTGCTGGATCTGTTCTGCCCCATTGGAAAAGGACAACGAGCCCTAATTGTGGCTCCTCCGAGAGCAGGAAAAACTACTATTTTGCACGACATTGCAAAAGGAATTGAGGAAAATCATCCTGAATGCCATCTCATGGTGATGCTGATCGATGAGCGTCCCGAAGAGGTGACCGATTTTAAGCGTACAGTTGACGCTGAGATTTATGCTTCGTCAAATGATGAAGAAGTAAAGAGTCATCTTAGAGTGGCGGAACTTGCAATCGAGCGTGCGAAACGCTTGGTTGAGTCCAAAAAAGATGTAGTGCTTTTGATGGATTCCATCACCAGGTTATCCAGGGCATACAACGCCAATTCCGGCAAGAGTGGGCGTACCATGACAGGCGGCCTGGATGTTCGTGCACTCGAAAAACCACGGCAAATATTTTCTTCCGCTAGAAACTCAGAAGAGTCAGGTTCCCTTACCATTGTGGCAACTGCATTGGTCGAAACCGGGTCCAAAATGGATGAATTAATTTTTCAGGAATTTAAAGGTACTGGAAATTGTGAAATAATTCTCGATCGCAAAGTTGCTGAACTCAGACTTTGGCCTGCCATAAATCTAGCTTCATCAGGAACCAGAAAAGAGGAAGACCTTGTAGATCGAGATATTTTGGAGAAAACATCATTCCTGCGTCGTGCTATGTCCCCAATGAAAGTAATTGATGCAGCGGAAACTCTTTTGGAGAGACTTGCTAAAACTTCTTCCAACAAAGAATTTCTCGAACTAATTCAAACTTCATAACACATTGACAAACCTTCCCTTTCAGGGCACTTTAATCGATTTGCGTTGAATATCCCTTTCGGCTTTATATGCACAACTTTTCCGAACAATGCTTGGACCTTGCCCGCTCTTTGCTTGGCAACAACCTCCAACATATAAACGAAGACGGTAGCGTCACCCCTGCTCCCGGCGAGGATTCCCGCGTCGACGAACCGGGTCACGCTGCCTTGGCTATTGGGGAGTTCTTCCGAGCTTCCGGAGAATTGGAACTCGAGGGCTTCGACCTGTTCGATCTGTCTGCTCGCTGTGTCACCCAGCAAGCCTTTACTCCAGAAGCCTCGGAGAATGGGTTAGCCTACGCGGCACTTGGCCTCCTTTCATTTGGTGCATCCAAAGAAAGAAATTCTGTTTGGGAAAGATTGCAGGACCAAACGAGAGAGCAATTAGACACATCATTGATGAGTCGTTCGGATCACAAAGACCATTTTCAGGCATTCAATGTCGCTAAATCTGTTGCCCGATTCAGTTTTGGGTTAACCAAAAAGGATGATACCGGGAAAGTAATTGATCGCTTTGTAGAGCGCATCGAAGCCAATAGCTCCAGCGGTTATTGCAATGATTATCCCGATGGAGTATGCGGAGTTTATGATTTATACGGCCCCTTGTCTTTCATCTTCATTAGGCAAGCACTACAGCTACATGCAAATGTTCACCTGAAGGATCGTAAGCTCCCAAAGTTAAGAACTTTTGCGGAAAAATATCTTCGCATGCTACCCGACATGACCAGGCAGGATGGGCTTGGTTGGAACTATGGAAGATCAGTCGGAGCCTACGGGCAACTACACTGCATAAGCATGATCCTACAGTCTATGCGTGATCATTGGATATCATCAGAAAAAATGCCTCTCTACATGGACACGCTGAGAAAGCTTTTTCAGTATTTCTTTGTAACTTACTTAGATCAGGAAAAAGGCGATCTGGTTATTCGTGATGAAGAAAGGAACACAGTTCCAAACCACACCACCAGAATGGCCAATTTTGACGCGGCAAGATACCTCTGCCAGTGGTCAAGGCTCGCTAGGGTAATTGGCGGTTCTTTGGGTGTTGCTCCACCTCAGCGATCAAAGGTTGCAGGACGGTTTGTTACTTTTGATAAGTCCCACAAAAAAGAGCATGGTTTGTTTCTTTACCGGGATGAAAATAATGGTCTACAATTTCAACTTCCTTTGATCGGTCCGGGTGCCAAACCTAATTGCGATAATTTAGCATTTCCACATTGCCCGGGAATATTTGATTGGCCTGTTAATCAATACTTACCGGTGATGTTACCCGAACTTACCTTTGGTGACACCACAGTGATACCTGCTTATTATGGTAAAAATTGTGTCACCGGGGTGGGGTTAAGAAAATCTTTTTATCTTCGATTCGATCAACCTGATTTAGTTAAAACGAATGGGGAATATGCTCACGGCCTGGGAAGTTGCCAAGTTCAGTGGACATTTGGAGATGGAAAAATTCAGTCAGAATTTAGTTTTAAAGTTAAAAATCAAGTCACTCTGGACAAAATGAGGTTGGCATTGATTATCGGATCACCTCACTCGACTTACCGCCTCGGAACTACCCTCACACAAGGAGCAGAAGGATTGCGTGCAAATGTCGAGACCGACGACTTTCAGGCAAAATGGAGTTCCTTCGAAACTGTTTCTGATAATCCTGAATATCGTGGATATTCAGGAAATATTCATTACATTCAATTTTTGGTTCGCGACCACCCACTTGTCATGCGTCCAGGCCAGCAATACAAGTTAGTTCTTTCATACCAGCCTGATGTTGCCTTTGCAGACGAGTAAAACTCTCTGCTTGAATTTTCAGAACCTTAGTTTCCTTTAATTTTCGAACCTATGCTCTCCGCACGAGTTATTCCCTGTCTCGATGTTGATGGGGGACGAGTCGTTAAAGGGGTTCAGTTTAAGTCACTCATAGATGCTGGCGACCCCGTAGAGGTGGCAAAGGCATACCAGGAACAAGGTGCGGATGAATTGGTTTTCTTAGATATAACTGCATCCAGTGACGAAAGACAGACTATGCATGAGGTGGTAGAGCAGACGGTTGCGTCCTGTTTCATGCCGGTCACCGTAGGTGGAGGAATCCGCGAGCTAAAAGACATTCGGCAAATGCTCCTTTGTGGTGCGGATAAGGTAAGCTTAAACACCGCTGCCATTTTAAATCCTGAAATTATCAACCAAGCGTCCTCACAATATGGTAATCAATGCATTGTTGTGGCTATCGATGCAAAACAGATACCGGGAAAAGATCAGTGGATCGTTTACACACATGGGGGCAGAAAAGAAACCTCCCTTAATGCCATTTCGTGGGCTCAAGAAGTCGTGAAACGAGGAGCAGGTGAGATCTTGCTTACCAGCATGGATCGCGATGGTACTAAAGATGGTTATGATCTTAATTTAACTCGCACATTAAGTGATGCAGTAGAAGTTCCTGTGATTGCATCTGGAGGGGTTGGAAAACCCAAGCATATGGCTGAAGGCATTTTAGAAGGTCACGCCAGTGCAGTGCTAGCAGCAAGCATTTTCCATTTTGGCGAATATTCCATAAAGGAGACAAAGAAAATAATGCAAGAGCAAGGTGTGGATGTTCGCCTTTGACGATCCGTTCCTTATAAATCCTTCCAATAGTCTAAGGCTCCATCGCCCAACTTGGTCAAATCCTGCTTCCCGGCTTTAGTGACAATATTTCCCTCTTTATCCAGAACTACAAGGAAGGGAATGAACTCCACATCTGATACTTTACTTGCATGCTTTGCTTCTAAAGATTGATTCTCCATTGCGAGCCAAGGCATGCCATATTTTTTCATATAGTTCGCTTGTGCCTTTGCACTTCCATCTCCCCCAACCATAATAACTTCGAACTCCTTGGAATGCTTATTTCTGAATTCTATAAGTTTAGGAGTAAATTTCCTGCAGGGACCACACCAACTTGCAGAAAAATAAATACCGACATACTTTTCACCTATTTTTTCGGTGGCCACTTTTTCACCTGAAATGTTTAAGAGCGTTTCAGGAAAAACAATCTCGTCTTCAGGAAAAACCTTTGTTTCCTCAGGTTCTGCACCTACAAAGAAAGGGATTACTGAAAAAATACTCAGTATGAATGCAAAAATAGAAAAACCACACAAACTGTAATTCATTATTCTACAATAGATTGCGGTTAGATATTCTCCAAGATTTTAAAAACAAAAAACTATTTATTTTTAAAGCAGCGAATCGAAATCATCCAAGTAATCCTGAGCCACCTTTTCAAGTTCATACTCCTTAGAGCGATCCCATGCGGAAAGACCAAGCTTCCTTGTTTGAGATTCATTTAGAGCCAATATTTTGGGTAATGCCTCCTTGATTGCTTCTTCCATATTCATATTTATTCCTTGTTTTAGGCAAAAACCTTCCTCTTCAAAAGAAATGAAATCCGCAAAACATGGTAGATCGGAAACAATAGGTATGCATCCACAACTCATCGCCTCTAAAACGGCCAACCCAAAGGTCTCGCCGTCTTTTGCTTCCGATGGATAAAGGAAGAAGATCGCTTTTTCCATTTCTTTTTTCAAAACATCTCGATCAAAAACAGGCTCCAGGAATTCGACTTGATTTTGACTCGTTTTTGTAATCTTCACCAAACGGTCCCGAAATTTTTTCCCTCCGCCGCCCTGCTCTTCTTTCCAGGGTCCAATAATTCGTAAAGTCCAACCTCTCGTAACTTCATTTGATAACTTTCCCCAAGCTTGCAAAAGGGATTCTATCCCTTTCTCTGGATGTATTCGGCCCGCATATAGAAGTACCTTTTCCTTATGATTAAGATTTTCTTTTTGAGACGGATGCCAAGTCAATGGATAAGGTAAAGTCTTTACTTTATATGCTTGGGTTGGAACCTGTCCTTTAGAGACATCTTCGATAGATTTGCTCGGCACCTGGAAACGACTGGCCTTTTTATAAAGCCTGAGCTGCCCCTTCGGGTACCGACCCACATGAACATACAACTTTCCATAGCTTGCTTTTGGAAAGAGGATCGGTGCCCAAAAAGCATGAGTTACCAAAATGTCAGCACTGGTCATGACTTTCCGTGCCCGAAGGACATAAGGAAGTTCAAGGACCTTCAATAAATATGGATTAGTTACTGAAGTCGCTCCCTGAATTCTTATATATTTTACGCCTCCATCTGTCTCGATCTCCGGTAAACCTTTATCCATGCATGAGTAATGAGTCACTTGATGCCCTTTACTTGCAAATTTCCTACCGAGGGAATACCAAGCTGCTTCAATCGCTCCGCCTTTACTAGGTGGCACCGGTAGAAACGCACCCTGCAAAATATTAATTTTCATCAATCCTTGTTTTCAATTACTTCTTCAAACAACTGAATAATTTTCTCGGCCGTCCTGGAAATATGGAGTTTTTCACGAAAGCAATTCTGCGCATTTTGGGACTTCTTGTGCATCTCCCCCTTCGTCCAATGATCCAGAAGTAGTTTAACACCACTTAATGTATCATCCTCGATAAAGCCTGCGTCATATTCCAAAATTTCATGATAGAGGTTTACCTTATTTGAGATAAGCACTGGGGTCCCCACAGAGCATGCCTCCGCTACAACCATGCCGTAATTCTCCTGATGAGAAGGAAGGATTAAACTATCTGCGGCACGCAAAGCACCCCACTTCAAATCGCCCTCCAGCATATCTGTCCAAAGAATTTGCCTCTCTATGTCCTTAAAATCCCTACGAAGCGTTTTATAATAAGCGTCATCTTCATAAATTGGGGCTGCGATTACCAGTAAATCATTAGATCTTTTTTGCTGACCAAAGGCTTTCAATAGAAGGTCGAGACCTTTCTTGGGATGAATACGGCCCATATACAAAAGAAAATCTTTCCCTCTGGTTTGAGGGAATTTACCGTGAAAATTAGATACCTGAT